>NZ_JBVJMD010000012.1:0-190291 GCF_055584385.1 Streptomyces sp. NPDC104096 | reverse complement strand
TCGATCTCGGCGAGGGCAGGTGTGCGGCGACCGTATCTCACGGTTGACCCTGCAACCTGCTCGGCGAAGGTCCGTCGGGCGCAGCGGGCTGTATCCCAGAACAAGCGCCGGACGCCCAGATCGGTGGCAACTGGGCGTCCGCCTGCAGCCGCATCGGCCAAGCGCCGCCGGTAGCGACCGTGCACCCGCCGAGTCGGCGAACCGCAGTCGGGACAGGACACGGCCGTACCGTCCCGGCTCCGAGCGACGACCAGTACCTTTTCCTCCTCCACCCGCACCTGCTCCACCACCACCCTGGCCAGGCGCGGGAGGAGCTGCTGCAGCAGCATCCCCCCGCACGATCGATGGCTCGGCGGTCCGCTGCGCGTCGCCGCTGGGGAGGCGGTCCCTCAGGGGGCTCTGAGACCGCTGGAGCGGGCAACCGCGGGCCGGGTTGGTGTGAGAGCACCAGGCCGGGGCACCGGGAGCGTGATGTCTGCCGGGGGCGGGCTCCCGGCCGACCGGTGGGAGGCGCCATGGGCCTGCTGACGCGGGTGGACGGCTACCAGCGACGGCACCGCTGGGCGGGGCTGCCGCTGGCCGTGCTGTACAAGACCGTCGACGATCAGGCGACCTATCTCGCCGCCCTGCTGGTCTACTACGCCTTCCTCTCCCTCTTCCCGCTGCTGCTGATCCTGGTGGCCGTCCTCAGCGCCGTCCTGCACGGCAACGCCGGCCTCCAGCACCAGGTGCTGCACTCCGCGCTCGGCGAGTTCCCGGTGATCGGCGACCAGATCGGGGAAAACATCCACTCCTTCCACGGCAGCGGCGTCGCCCTGGTCGTGGGCATCCTCGGCAGTCTCTACGGCGCCCTGGGCATCGCACAGGCCGCACAGCACGCCCTCAACAAGGTCTTCGCCGTTCCCCGCCACAGGCGCCCCGACCCGCTGCGCTCCCGGTTGAAGGGCCTGAAGTTCCTCCTGCTGCTCGCCCTCGGCCTCGCCCTGACCACCGCCCTGTCCGTCGCCGAGTCCGCGGCCAGCGTCTTCGGCGCGCAACCGGCCGTCGGCGTCCGCGTCGCCGCCGTCCTCCTGGCCGTCGCCCTGAACGCGTTCCTCCTGATCCTCAGCTTCCGCGTGCTGTCCAGACGCCGTATGCCCCTGCGGCTGACCGCCCCCGCCGCCGTGGGCGGCGCCTGTGCCTGGCAGCTCCTGCAATGGGGCGGCACGTACTACGTCGGCCACGTCCTGCGCGGCACGACCGCCACCTACGGCTTCTTCGGCATCGTGCTCGGGCTGCTGGCCTGGCTCTACCTCGGGGCGCTGGTGTACCTGCTCACGGCGGAGATCTGCGCGGTGCGCTGCATGCGCCTGTGGCCCCGCAGTCTGCTGAGCCCCTTCACCGAACGAGTCCACCTCAGCCCCGGGGACCGGCGCGCCTATGCCTCGTACGCGACGACGGAGTCCTTCAAGGGCTTCGAGAAGATCACCGTGAGCTTCGAGCCGCACGGGGACGAAAAGGGGGAGGCGTCGGACGGGTGTCAGTGACAGGTGATATTCCCGTCTCGTGAACCATGATCAGGACGTCGGCGCCCACCCCTGAGGTGCGTCCTTCGGGCACACCACCGAGGTTCATGGAGAGATCGCGCTGCGGCGTACGGACGCGCACCGGCTGGGCATGGCGGTGCAGATCCGCACGGTCCGTTACGTCGGCCGATTCCCGGGCGAGGACCCGCTCGCCGTGCCCTGGGAGACCGGGGAGTACCTGACCGGACAGCTCGGCATCGTGGACGCCTCGTGCGGGACGCGGTACGCCGGGCGCGGGCCTCCTCGGCGTCCGGTAGGAACGGACCAGGAAACCGGTGCTGCTGCCCGAAGCTTCGGCAGGCCGTGGTTCGGGCCGTCAGGTCGACGTGGGGCCGCTGAGCCTGCCGGGCTCCCGGGGTCGTGATCGAGTGCCCGCCGTCGGCCTTGGACCGCGAGATTTCGGGCGGAGGGAGGCCGGGCTGGGGGTTGCGCCGACGGTGGTGGTGGCGTTCGGCCAAGGCGAGCAGGGTGGTGGTGAGGGTGAGGGCGGTGGCCAGGAAGACGGGGAGGACGAGGCCGGTGCTGATGAGGGCGACGGCGGCTGCTGTTCCGGCGGATCCTGCGGTGATCTTCAGGGTGCCGACCCGGACGAAGATCTGTCCGCGGGCGTTGTCGGGGGCGTATTCGTTGCGGGCGGCGAGGGTGGCGGCGAAGAAGTAGGCGTTGGCGATGCCGGCGGCGGCGTAGGCGGTCATGGCGAGCGGGAAGGACGGGGTGAGGGTGATCAGCAGGAGGGTTGCGGTGACAGTGGCGGCGAGGCGGGTGGTGAGCCGGTCTGCTTCGGTGCGGGGTGGGTGGATCATGACGCCTGCGGATCCGACGAGGTTGCCCAGGCCGTAGGCGGCGGTCAGGGGTCCGGCCGCGGAGGCGCTGACGCCGAGGGTGCTGGAGACGGCGGTGATGGGGAGGGCGGCGACGCTGAAGGCGACGGTCACGGTCGGATACAGCGTGCGGCGCAGGGCTCCGGAGGCGAGGGTATCCGTGAGGGTGCGGGTGGGGCGGGGGACGTCTGCGGCTGTACCGGGGCCGAGGTGTGGGGCAGGAAGCGGATGACGGCGGCGAGGGCGCAGTGGCCGAGGGAGGCCGCGGCGATGACGGTACGGCCGTCGCGTGCGGTGTCCAGGCTGCGGGCGACGAAGGGGCCCAGCAGGTAAAGGGCGGTGATGCAAGCTCCCAGGGCGCCGGTCGGCCGGCCCGAGCCGCCGCTGGTGGTGACCATCGGCACGATGGCCACGACGGCGCCGCCGTCGGAGGTGCGGGCCAGGGTGGCTGTGATGACGTAGCGGGCCGGCGGGCCCCAGCCGGGCTTGCGGGTGCAGTGGTCGGTGCTCGGGCGCATGGCCGTGCGCTCTCCTGCAGGGAAGGCCGGGTGGAGGGATGTCCGGCGCGCCGCCGCCCTTTCCCTGTGCGCGGGGAAGGGGGCGGCGGGCTGTCAGGCGTGGAGCTGGAGCTGCTCGATCACCGTGGCGAGGTGGGCGCGTTCCTCGGCGTCCAGGCCGCGCAGCGGCAGGGGGAGGTTGCGGTGGGCGGTCAGGCCCAGGTGCGCGGCGGCCGCGGCGACGACGCGCAGGGAGCCTCCGTGCTGGGCGAACAGCTCCCACAGGGGCTGGAGCCGCTTCGACTCCTGTTCGGCCTGCTCGTGCTGGCCGGCCTGCGCTGCACGGGTGAGGGCGAGGGCCGGCTGGGGGAAGGTACCGCCGATCACGGAGTACCAGGCGTCGCATCCCGCATTCAGGCCCCGGGCCGCGGCCGCGTCTCCGCTGATGCCCACCGTCACCGTCTCGGGCAGGAGCCGGCGCAGGTGCTCGACACGGGCCCGGGCCTTTGCCGGATCGGAGGGAAGGGCGGGGATCTTGATGGAGGCGACCTGCGGCAGCCAGGCCAGGCGGGTGTACAGCTCGTCGGTGAAGGTGAAGTGCGTGGTGCCGGGGTTGTCATAGATCACCAGCGGGACCGACAGGTTTGCGGTGACCTCCTCGAACAGGCCGAAGACCTCCTCGTCGGTCAGCGGCTGGTAGGACACCGGTGCCAGCAGGACCCCGGAGGCCCCGGCGTTCTGCGCGTCCTCGGCGGCCTGGAGGACCTGGCGGGTGCGCAGCGCTCCGATGCCGACGATGACCGGCACGCCGTCGGCGTGCTCGACCGCGACGCGGGCGACGCGGGCTCGTTCCTCGCGGGTCAGGTAGGCGTAGGAGCCGGTGGAGCCCAGCGCGCCGACGGAGTCGACGCCGGCGGCGGCGAGCCGCTGGACCAGCGCGGCGTACGCCTTCTCGTCGATGCTGTCGTTGCCGGAGACGGGAGTGAGCGGGAAGGCGCTCAGACCGGTGAACAAGACGAACCTCCTAAGGGGCGAGGGGGGACCTTCCACGGCGGTAAGCCGTGGCCCTGCCGTCGTGCCGGGTGCCGCCGTGCAGGCAGGCGGGCGGGCCAGGGGTGGTGGTCAGGCGGTGGTGTCGGGGTGTGCCGGGCTGAGGCAGTGCACCGTGCTCGTGTCGCAGTGCGGCTGGAGCAGGCTCTGCAGGTCGTCGGCCGCGGTCTTGAGCAGGTGCCCGTCACGGGTGGCGAAGACGGTCTCCAGGACGAAGGCGACGTGGGTGGAGTCCTCGGTGACGCGGGTGCGGTGGGCGTCGCGGTGGTTCCAGTGCCGGGTGAGCACGTCGGTGGAGTCGGTGTAGATGACCTCGCCGGGCTTGGGGTTCTCGACGGTGCCGGGCTCGCCGAGCGGGGTGAAGGTCTCGTTGCCGTCGGCGTAGCGGATCTCGACGTCGCCGGTGACGTGGTCGAGGTCGAAGGCGCCGGCGGGCAGGCCGTGGCGGACGGAGACGGCGTTGTAGGAGTCGACGGCCGGGTTGATCCGGGGGAGGGTGCCCTTCTTCGCCAGGCGGCGGCCCAGAGCGTCGACGCTGGGCCGGATGCGGCGGGGGTTGGTGCCGAAGGAGCGGTAGGCGGTGTGCCACGCCTCGATGCGCGGATCGCTTTCGTCGGCCGGGGCCCAGGCGCCGTCGGCGAGCTGGGCCTCCAGGTCCTCCAGGGCGGCGGTGGTGGCGGGCCAAGGTTCGTGGCCCCGCAGGCCGGTGGCGGTGACGACGGCGATGAGGGTGTCGGGGAAGGCGTTGGCAACGTCGGAGGTGATGCGGAAGAGGGTCATCAGGTGGTCCGTTCCGGGGCGGCGGCCGGGGGCCGCGAGGTCAGGTGAGGGCGAGGAGGCCGACGGCGACGGCGGCGGCGCCCAGGCCGATCAGCTGGCCGCGGTGGATCCGCTCGGCCAGGACGCTGCGGGCGAGCAGGACGGTGCCGGCCGGGTACAGGGCGGTGATCACGGCGACGACGGCCAGGTCGCCGCTGCGGGCGGCGAGCAGGAACAGCAGATTGGCCACCGAGTCCAGCACGCCGGCCGTCACCGACGTCGCGTACGCGGGCTTCTCCGAACCCAGCCGCCGGAACATCACACCGGCGGCGGCCAGGGTGACCGCGGAGGACACGGCGCGGCCGATGACCAGCGGGCCGACGCCGCTGTCGGAGGGTGCTTGGTGCAGGAAGACCAGTTGCAGGGCGATGGCGGCCCCGGCGCCGAAGGCCAGCAGCAGCGCGGTGCGCGAGGGACGGGCCGCCTTCGCGCCGTGCCCGGCGCTGACCAGCACCACGGCCGCGAGCGCCAGCGGCAGGCCGATCAGCCCGGCCGGGCCCAGGTGCTCGCCCTGCACCAGGCCGACGCCGACCGGCAGCATCGCCGAGACCAGCGCGGTGACCGGGGACAGGACGTTCATCGGGCCGATCGCGAGCGTGCGGTAGAGCAGGGCGAACGCGGCGGCCGACGCGACGCCGGAGGCAGCGCCCCAGGCGAGGGTGGCGGGGGCGAAGGAGGCGCCGAGGAAGGGCCACAGCAGCAGCTCGACGGCGAGCGAGGCCGGCGCGGCGATCATCACGGTGCGCAGGACGTGGGCCTTGCGGGCACCGAGGCCGCCGAGGAAGTCGGCGCATCCGTAGGCCAGGGAGCTGCCCAGGGCCAGCAGCAGAGCGATCACGGTACGTATATCCCTTACTATCAATGGAACGACTGCACCGTACAACGCACCGACCGGGGGTCGTCAACCGAACGACCACGCGGTGCAGCGTGCCGACCTGCTGCTGAAGGGACGAACCGATGGCCGAGACCGAAGCGGCGCTGCGGACGCTCGCGCACAACGTTCGCGCGGCCCGCACCCGCGCCGGACTGTCCCTGGACGAACTCGGCCGCCGCGCCAAGGTCAGCAAGGGCGCCCTGGTCGGCCTGGAGAAAGCCCAGGGCAATCCCAACTTCGCCACCCTGGTCCGCCTCGCCGACACCCTCGGCGTCTCCGTCTCCGCACTGATGGAAGGCAGCCACGAACAGCGCGTGCGCGTGGTGAGCGCCGACGCCGTCATGCCCCTGTGGAAGGGCGAGCACGGCAGCGAGGCCCGGCTCATGCTGACCACCGGCGGCCCGGCGGCCACCGAGGTCTGGCGCTGGACACTGCAACCCGGCGAGGAGTACCCCAGCCACCCTCACCAGGCCGGCGTGACCGAGACCGTCAGCGTCACCACAGGCGAGATGGTCCTCGTCGTCGACGGCACCGAGCACCCCGTCGCCGCCGGACAGACCGCCGCCTTCGACGCCGACACCCCCCACACCTACCGCGGCACGGGCACCGGGACCTGCCACCTGATCATGACCGTCCACCTCCCCCCGGGCCCCGCGTAGCGTCCCGACGGCTCCCAGGCCACCGGACGGCATCCGCTCCCTGCCGTCAAACGATCGTTCGAAGGCAGGCGGCCGGCTTCTTCCACACCCATGTGCTGATGGCGGCCGACAGTCCCACTCAAGCCCTGGCACGGGCTACCGCTGCGGCCGATGCCCTCGAAGCGGATCTGACGAGCCCTGATGCCCATGCGCTGCTCGGTGAACTCCACCTGATCTCCGCGACCTCGCCGACCCGGGACCGGCAGCGGCCCGGGAACACCCGCGCCGAGGATGTCCGCGGCCATCTGGCGGAAGCCGCCAAGCCGGCCGGCCGTGCAGGCCGTCTGCGGTGACGGTTGCGGGGAACATCTCCTGCCGGGCGAGGGCGGTTTGTGTTCGTGAGGCCACCGCCTCGTCGTGCTCGATGGACGTGACGAGTTCTTCGCCCGGCCGGGTGCACAGCAGTGCGGTCGAGCAGCCGGTGCCGGTCCGATCCCCACCACCTTCGAGTCTGGTTCGACGCGGAGTTCGTCCAGCATGCGCAGGACGAGGGAGGGCAGGGTGCCGGAGCTGGTGGGCTCCCCCACGATGTGGCCGCGGATGTCGCTGGGCAGGACGGTGCCCGCCATCTGGGTGACCGGCGACTCGCCCCGATAACAGGCTTCGAGCCGACCCGTATCGGTGTCCAGAACAGGAACTGCTCCGCAAGATGAGCCTGTTGCAATAGCCTCTGCGGCCGTCAGGCAGCATGAGTCTGGTTCCCCGTCGCGCCGCGCGCACGGCCGGGACCACGGCGGCCCGTCAGAGCCCGCGAGCGGTGCCGAAGCGAACGACGGAGGCAAGACATGAGGACAGGCGCGGACATGGATTCGCTCCGCTGGGCGGTGGCCTGGATGTGCGTCACCTTTACCCGCGGCCTGAGCTCCGAGGAGGTCTTCACCCGGTACGGGGCGGACTCGGACCAGGCACGCCTGCTCGACTGGGACACGGCCTCGGACCTGGTCTCGGGCGACTCCGGTGACGGGATGGTCTCGCTGCTGCGGTCCGGGAGGATCGGTGAATGGGCCTTCTGCGTCGAGGAGGAAGGCGGCATCGGCTTCGGGGAGGAAGCGCTCGCGGAGTTGTCTCGGGGCACTGAGACCTACAGCCTGGCGACGACCGAGGGGATCGACGTCTTCCAGTACTGGCGTGACGGCGAGTGCGTCGAGTACTTCGAGCCCGGTATGGAGCACACCCGGTCCGAACCGCTCGGCCCCTGGTGGGATCGGGTGGAAGGGGCGCTCGCCGCGCACGAAGGCGAGGAGGCCGGGATGGCACCTGTGGTGGCCCTCGTAATGGACCACCTCGGCATCACCCTGGACGACGCCACCCTCGCCCGGCCCTGGCCCAGCCTGACGCTCGCCGAGGACGACACGCCGTCGGGGCCACTGGGCGACAGCTACGCAGGCGAGGGACCGGTTCCGCCCGGGACTGTCGAGATCTTGTGAGACCCGACAACGGTCCGATCACGGCGCTTGGGTTTTAAGGTCGACGACGTGATTCCTTGCCGGGGCGGGGCCCCTCGTGCCGACACTGGTCCCATGGTCAGGGCGACGAGGGAACCTCTGCCGGGAGGCGGTGTCGTGCTGGCCGTACCGGAGGGCCCGTCGGGCCTGCCGCTGTTGCGCTTTGAGCGGGTCGCAGGCCGCGAGTGGATCCTCCGGCAGGGTGAACGGCCGCTGATCCAGGCTCGGTCGGAGGGCGACGGCTGCTGCCGCGACCTCCACCTGCGCCGCTTGCCCGGCCACCGCTCCCCACTGCCGCCGCTGACCGCCGCGGCGACGCGGACCGGGGCCGACTGGCCGCACCGATACGCGCTGTGGCTGGAGGAGACGGGGCTCGGCCCACTGCACTGCGGGCGCTGGATGCTGGCTCCGCGCCCCGCTTTCGCTCCGGGTATCTGGGACGGTGACCTCGTTCAGGACTGGCCGGACGCCACCCTCGAACTGCTCTGCGGGGGCGGCTGGCACGGTGTTCTGCCGCTGCGTCCGCTGCCTGCGCCGGACGCCTCGCGCGTGAAGGCGTACCGCAAGCACGCCCGGGAGGGCACCCTCGCCCCGGTCCTGCTGTGGTGGGTGTCCTTTCTGGACGGTTGGCTGCTCCTCGACGGTCACGACCGGGCTGCCGCCGCTCTGGCCGAGGGCATGCAACCGGCCTGCGTGGAGCTGGTCCGCGTACCGGACGACGCCGACTGGCGGGCGACCGCCGAGAAGATCACCGAGGCGCACGAAGAACAAGTGGCGCGACTGGCCGAACGCCCCGCGAGCCCACACACTGCACGCGAACGGCAGGTGCTGGACCGGGGCTACGCCGACGTGATCTCCAACCTGGCGTACGACGCGAAAGCCACTCCCGTGTTCGAACGCCCCCTCGACTGACCACGTCGTGCCGCGCTTCTCACCGCACGCCGAAAGACGGCAGGCCGACCCCGTACGACGACGTCATGTCCCGTGGACATCTGTCGACCTCAAGATCGCTATCTGCCGCCCGACCCGGTGTCCAGACGCTGCTGCTCCAAGTGAACGGAGCCAGATGCCGCATCAGCGTGGCGTCCCCCTGCCGGCGTCCCGAGCGTCATCGGCGTATCTGCGCTCGGGATGCCAAGGTCTTGATGCCGACCTCGGCCGGGTCGAGGACGGTGCACCGCGCCAGGGAGGCCACCAGCTGGTTGCCGACCACCCACTTGATGGACCAGTTGCTGGTGAGGAACACGGCGGCTTGTCCTGCGTAGAGCCCGTGGGGGCCGTGGTGCAGCGGTGTCCGTGGACGGTGTCCACGATGCCCTCGGCGACCCGTACCACCACCGCCCCGCGGCGTCGCAGGTGCGGGCGCAGGCGGGCGGCGTCCGGCAGGCACGGCCGGCGTACCGGCCATAGGATGCGCGCAGACTGGGGTCACGGCTCCAACCGGCCGCTGGCCCACAGATCCAGCCCGGTCCCGTAACGCTCTGGCGGGGCCGGGCTGACCACTGCCCAACGCCCTCTGACCGGTCGACAACCGCCTCCGCGACGCCGAGCTCGCCCTCTACGAGACCCCCATGACGTCGAGACACCGCAACCCGAGCAGCGTGTCCTGGGACGGGTGATCTTGACCGTTTGCCGCTGAGCTGTGACCGGTCACGAACGCCCGCGCGTTGGCGGCTGCTACTCGGCACCGACATCGGCGAAGACCGCCTGGCCGGCAGTCGACAGGACCGTCACATCCCGCGTGTACAGTCCGCCCGAAACTCCCCGGCGGCTGCTGAAGGAGCACATGTGTCGAGAACCACCCCGCCCCGGCCTGTTGACATCGCGTCCATATTCCCGGAGCTGGCGCCGCTGGCCAGGCAGGCCGTCCGCCTGCACCCCCGCGAGGGCCGGCCGACCGTTCACGACAGCTCCGTCGGCGGACCACTCCTGTGGCCGGCCGACGAAACATGGCCGACCTGCGCAAAGGAACACCACAACGGGCACCCGCTCGTCTCCCTCGACGACATCCGCCAAATGCGGGCCATGCTCGACGTCGCCCGGCTTCGCCCCCGCGACCCTCGCAAGTTCCTCCTCAACCCCGACGAGAGCGCGTATCTCGCCACGCTCCGAGCAGGGCATCCGGCTCACACCGAGCCGAACGCCCTGCTGCCGGTCGCCCAGCTCTACCTCCACGACATCCCGGGACTCGCGGGCCCCGAAGGAGCCGACCTTCTGCAAGTCTTGCGGTGCCCCCTCGACCACCACAACGGGCTTTCCGCGGCCCGCCTCGTCTGGCGGAACGCCGCGAGCGTCGGCAAGCTGCTCACCGATCCCCCGGAACCCGCGGACGTCCAGCACCGTGGCAGCTACGTTCCCGCGCCCTGTGTCCTGCACCCCGAGGTCGTCACCGAGTACCCGGCACCGCACGAACTCCCCGAGGAGCTCGCGGACCGTCTCTACGACTGGGGAGAAGAGCAGGAACACACCGATCACCCGGCACCGCACCATCGCCCGGAGGACCTCTCCGACCGTCCCCACAGCACGGGAGAAGGACAGGAGGAGGACCCGGAGGAGGGCCCCGGCGGCCCCTGCTATCAGTACGAACTCCCGGTCGCCCCTGGCTGGAAGGTCGGCGGTCGGGCCCCGTGGAGCTTCGGCGACCCCAGGCCCCTGCACTGCGATACCTGCAACGCCCGGTACAAGCCCCTGTTCACCATCGACTCCGGCGAAAGCAGCGGCTGGAGCGACACCTGGACCCCTCCGAAAGACCTCGAAAAACCGTCAGGTCCCATCGGGTCGCGCACTCCTGCCGATGCGCCGATGGCGAAGATCGGCATGGGCTACCGCATGCAGATCCATGTCTGCCCGACATCGTTCGACCATCCGCATCTCGAAGTCATGCAGTGAGCGCGCCCGTACGTCCCGAGCGCCGGGCGAGCAGTTGGTGCCGATCGGTCCGAAGCCCGAGCAGATCCCGTGCAACGCGAGCGAATCGTGTGCCTCCTCCGACGTCAGCACAGCCAGACGCCGCGCCGTGTCCCGCGAGCGGCGCGAACAGGGTGCAGTTCCGGTCGAGCGGGTCGTAGTCGTCCACGGCCCGGCAACGTACCCATCGGGCTCAAGGTCACGCACGACCCCGCGGTTCGCACACGTACCGATGCCCCACGCCGGAAGCACACGAGGCTCCGTCGGAATGGTCCCGGCGGAGCCTCACGAAAAGGGCGTGGCCGTGAAGGGCGGTCGCCTACGCGGCGAAGGCTCCATGAGGCTTCGGTCGAACGATCGTCCTCATGGGCTGGTGATGGATTCCTCTCAAGGTGAGGGTGGGCGATGACGGTGGTTTCCGGGTGGCACCCTGGAGCGATGCGATCTGGAAGCGACGTCACCGAGAACGGCCTGCGGCATCTGCTCAATGAATGGGATCCGATCGGCGTCGCCGACGACGTGCAGGACGAGTACGACTGCATGCTCGCCCCGCTCCTCCAGCGGCTCCGCACCGGTGCCGACCAGGCGGAGATCGGTGAGTTCCTGCGGCACGAGCTGGAGGGGCACTTCGGTCTCACCCCTCTGCCGTCAGAGCCGAAAGCGATGGCTGCCCGGCTGATGTCCTGGTGGACTGCTACCGGCAACGCCGAGGGCACCGGCTGCGTGTAGTCGCTCCCTCCGGACCGTCGGCCCGTTGGTCCAGGTGCGCCGTTGACTGACGCGCAGTGGGCGCGGATCGAGCCGTTGCTTCCGGATCGGACACCGAGGCGGGGTGGCAGGGGACGGGGCCACCGAGAGGTGTGGGCGAGGGCGAGGCTGGGCCGACTTCATCGCCCGCCTGCGCACCCTTGGCCCGCGTGCACAGCCAGGACCCGACGGTGACCGCGGACAGATGACCAGAGGAATCTCCGCCGGCCGCCGATGAGTGGGGCTCCTCCTCAGGCACGGTCACTCTGAGTCGGGGCGGTGGTATCCGGTTTCGCCTCGGTTGCTGTGTAAACCCTTGACGGAGTCTGTGTGGACTGCGACGGTATGCCCCGGCATTCGCACAGAATCCAAGACTTTCCACCCTCATCCGTCACGCGTCTTTTGCATTCCGTCGGCTGTTCACGCACCTGACGCGGAGTCATTCACGCCTGTCCGCAGGCTCGAGTGCCTATCGGGTAGCCCCCCATTCGAAAGAAGGACAACGTGCGCCTCCATATGCCCCGCAAGCTCCACGTGGTCCGCACACTCCGGACGTCCCGTGCCTCTCGTGCGCTCCGGACACCCTGTGCTGCCCGCCCTGAGTACGACTCGGCCCGTACCGGCAGGCGTAAGTCCGCCCGCAGACGTACCGGTACCGCGGTCGGCACCGTCCTGGCCCTGATCGCCGCCTCAGCCGCCTGGGTCCTGGGTGCCGCGCCACAGGCCGACGCCCTGCCCAACGGGCTGGCGCTCACCCCACCGATGGGCTGGAACAGCTGGAACAAGTTCGGATGCAACATCACCGAACAGAAGGTCGAGTCCGTCGCCGACTACCTGGTCTCCTCCGGGCTGGCCGCGTCCGGCTACACCTACGTCGACATCGACGACTGCTGGATGGCCGGCAGCCGCGACGCCGCCGGCCGTCTCGTGCCCGACCCCGTCAAGTTCCCGGACGGCATCAGCGGCACGGCCGCGTACGTGCATGCCAAGGGCCTGAAACTCGGCATCTACGAGAGCGCGGGCACCAAGACCTGCGCCGGCTACCCCGGCAGCCTCGGCCACGAGCAGACCGACGCGAACAGCTTCGCCTCCTGGGGCGTGGACCTGCTCAAGTACGACAACTGCAACGGCGACGGGACCTCCGCCCAGCAGCGCGACACCACCATGCGCGACGCCCTGGCCCATAACAGCGCCGGTCGCGCCATCCTGTTCAGCCTGTGCGAGTGGGGCGTGGACAACGTGTGGACGTGGGGCGCGGGCGTCGGCAACATGTGGCGCACCACCGGCGACATCAATGACAGCTACGGCTCCCTGCTGTCGATCTTCCACGCCAACGTCAAACTGGCGCAGTACGCCGGCCCCGGTGGCTGGAACGACCCCGACATGCTGGAGGTCGGCAACGGCGGCATGTCGTTCACCGAGGACCGCAGCGAGTTCAGTCTCTGGGCCGAGATGGCCGCCCCGCTGATCACGGGCAACGATCTGCCCAACTCTTCTGCCGCCACCGCCTCCATCCTCGGCGACCGGGACGTCATCGCGGTCGACCAGGACGCGCTCGGCAAACAGGGCGTGCAGATATCCTCCGTCGGCGGCCTGGACGTGCTGGCCAAGCCGCTGGCCGGCGGCGACGTGTCGGTCGCGCTGTTCAACGAGAACTCCGGCGCGGCCACCATCTCCACCACCGCGTCGGCGGTCGGCCTGCCCGCCTCGTCCAGCGGCTACAGCCTGGACAACCTGTGGTCGCACGTGAAGACCACCACCAGCGGTGCGATCTCGGCCACCGTGCCCGGCCACGGCACGGTCCTGTTCCGGGTGTCCACCGGCTCGGCCACCAGCACCGGCACCACGCACGCCCTGGTCGGCGCCTCCTCCGGCCGCTGCCTCGACGCGTACGACAACGAGACCACTCCCGGCACGAAGATCGAGATCTGGGACTGCAACGGCGGTGCCAACCAGAAGGTCACCCTGACGGCGGCCGGCGAACTGCGGCTGTACGGGGGCACACAGTGCCTGGACGCGACCGGCGCAGCGACCACCGCGGGCACCAAGGTCGAGCTGTGGAACTGCAACGGCGGCACGAACCAGCAGTGGCGCCCGAACGCCGACGGCACGGTCACCGGCGTCCAGTCCGGCCTGTGCCTCGACGTCACCGGCGGCGACCAGCCGGCCGGCAACGTCAACGGCACCCAGCTGGAGCTGTGGAACTGCAACGGCGGCGCGAACCAGCAGTGGCGCCTGAGCTGAACGAGCCAGGGCTCACCGTGATTCCCCTCGCACCGTCTCGGCCCACCGGCCGGCCCGCACCCACCGGGGCCGGCCGGTGGGCCGAGACGGTGCGCCCCGGATCCGAGGTCGCTGTGCGCGTCGGTCAAGACGTTCACGAAGCTCCTGGCAGCGAGGTCGCTGTTGGTCGACAGCCCATCTGCCTGAGGTTTCGTCGCCCGTCACCGCAACCGCTCGATCCTGCAGCCAGGTTGGAAGGGACTCAGGGTCTCGTGTGTTCAAGATCAAGGGACAAGGCCCGGGCAGACAGGTGATGTCGCCGACGTACTTCGTGTTCGGACTCCGGGCGGTGAAGTCGCGACCGATCAGGTCCGGTGCCTTGGCCGCGGCCGGGTCGGCGACGGTGGTGCGGTGCCGACGGCACAGGCGGAACCCTTCGATCCCGAACGTCCGCATGGTCCTCGCGACGCGCTTGTGGTTGACCGCCTCACCGCCTGCCTCGCAGAGTTCGGCGGTGATCCTGGGGATGCCATAGGTGCTGTCCGATCACCAGCGCGTCTCCCCGGCGAAATACTTCGCCGCCTTCCGCAGGATCTCGCGTTCCTCCTCAGTGCTGGTGCAGGAGGTGCCGGTGTTATTTGCTGGGCATGTCGGCATTCATGCGAGACCTCGATGCTCCACGGGACAGGCGTGTGAGCAGCTGACCCGCACCGACGGCGACGTAAAGCAGGACCAGAACCCCGAGTCCGAGGTCGAGCCAGTCATAGGACGCGCCCCTGAAGAGTGAGGTCCATGCCCGGGCACCCGCGACGGATCCGGCAACTACCAGCAGCACCGACATCACGGCGTACAACGCCTTCGCAGCCCCGGGCCGCCGCTTTTTGAGCAGGTCACCACCGACGCCAAGCGCGACTACCGCAGGGAAGGCATCATGCGGCTCCAGGCGCCCCGCCCCGATCGCGTCCACGATGTTGATCAAGACGCCGATCGAGCAGACGACCAGTGCGCCCTGGGATATACGGCGGCTCATCGATCCTCGCTTGCAGTCGATACTTCGGTGGCACCGGATCAGTCTTCGCTGCCGCGGCACAGCGGCCGGCAGACGCAGGTCCCAGCCCGTCCCCTGGTGTCACGCTGTCACGCCGGACCGCCGACGCGTCCGTATCTCGCTTTCCCCCAGGTCAGGTCCGATCCTAGCGGGACGTGACAGGGCGGAGTGACGCGCTGCGTGACAGCGGCCGTGCCGGGTGCAGGCCCTGGGGTCGCGAAGCCGTGTCACCCACGCGCTTTGAGGGGGCGGTCGGCGACCACCATGCGGGTGGCATGCCGCTGACGGGTCTTGCAGTCGAGCTGTCGGCGGATCTCGCCGAATCCGGCGTCGGCGATCCGGCGGGCAAGGCGCCGGGTGAACGAGCTGGTCGAGGCGGCAGACGACAAGCAACTGGGCGAGACCGTCGCCCGCTACGAGCGCGTTCACCTGCTCGAAATCGATGAGTTGGGCTGTCTCCAACTCGACCGCCGAGGCGCGGAAATGCCTTTCCAGGTTCTCACTGAGTGTGAGGGGAAGAGCAGCATCGCGATCGCCTCCAACGAGGCTTTCACCGGCTGGAGCCGGACCTTCACCGCCCCACGGCTCTGCGCGGCGATCGTGGACCGGCTCACCTTCAACCCCACCCTCATCGAGACCGGCACCGAGTCCTACCGTCTGGCTCGTTCCAAAGCCCGGGTGGAGCAAAAGAAGGGGGTAGTAGTGAATGGAGCACCCCGTCAGCCGCGCGAGCCGAAGCCATGGGACGATCTTCGCCGAGATGAGCAGCCGGCAGGGGGCGGAGATGCAGTACATCGTGCACGAGGACCCGGTCGGGCGGGCCGAGAGCAACTACATCGCCCAGGCCGATCTGGCCCCCTTCGACCTCGACGGGCAGATCGAGCAGTTGTGGCTCCTACCCGAAGAGGACGGCACATACGCGGTGGCCTGCATCCCCTTCATGACTTACGGCCTCGCCCTCGGAGACAGGGTCCGTCTCTCGCCGGAAATTCGCGTGGTCGAAGTTGTCCGGACGAGCGGACACCGCGTCCTGCGCACACTGCTCAGGCCGAGCGCGGACGCCGAACGACTTGGCCGCAGCATCAACCTCATCAAGAACTCGATCAAAGAATCCGGGTTGCTCAGCGAATGGCACGGGGAGCGCTTCATCGCCATCGACGTCCCTCCCGGCACCGACATGAGCCCGCTGTTCGCCCTGCTGCAACGGGAAGTCGACGAAGCAGGCGCCTTCTGGGAATGGGCCGACGCGATGCCGTTCTCGACGGCACGGAGCTGACCGCGCCGCGACGCCCCCAGTGGCCCCGACGCAGCCAACAACTAGGCCCCCACTGACCGACCACCGGCGCGTCGGTCTACCGGCGGCTGCAGCCAATTGCCCTGATTCAACTGGCCCTGTGGGCTGCTCGCCGGTCCTCCATGCCGTCCCACCTCCCCGGCACGCCCTGGTCCGCAAGGATCGGCGAACCTCCAGGCAACGGCTCTATGGCGTGCTGGGCGAGTGGGTGAGTCGCAGGCGTGGTGCCGGTGGCAGCGGCGTAGGGGCTGCCGTCTCCGGTGTGGCGCGGAACGCCTCGATCACATAGGCGGCGAAGCGGCGGGAGGTCGTTATCCGGGCCGCACTCGGAGTGTCCTGCAGGCCCCGGTGGGCCATGAGCATGAGGACCAGGTCGTCGATGACGAAGTCGGGGCGCAGTCGGCCGGTCTTCTGGGCACGGCGGGCCAGTTCGCCGACCGCGCGCCATGTCTGCTCCCGGTCGTCGGCGAAGTCCATGGCCTCGGGAAAGGCGGTCATGAAGGCGTCGGCGAATCCTCGGCTGTGTGCGTGGAGTTCGCAGATCCGCTCGACCAGGCTCCGGAATCCGTGCCACGGGTCCGGGTCCGCAAGGGCGTCGCTGACGGCGGCCTGGCAGGTCCGCCGCTGCTGGGCGAAAGTCTCCACGACCAGTGCCTGCTTGGTCGGGAAGTGCCGGTACAGCGTGGCGGGGCCGACGCTCGCATGCCGGGCGACCTCGCGCATGGGTGCGCTCAGACCCTCCTCGCCGAACACCGCGCGGGCAGCGTCCAGGATGCGGGCCCGGTTGTCGCGGGCGTCGGAGCGCACGGTCTGAGGCAATTGGCTGGTCATCGTTTCTCACTTTAACCAAACGGACGGGGGTGTCCGTTACGGTCCGGTGGCAGTGCTGCTGTCCCGTCCCGGCACTTCACCGGTGATGGCCGACGGGGGCGGCTCGAGACGCACGGCCGCAGCAACTGCGAACCGTCCCTCGACCGGTTTGAGGAGCAGAGATGAAAACTGTCGTGATCAGGACGTTCGGCGACCCCGATGGCCTGGAGGTCGTCGATGTGCCCGCGCCCGTGCCTGCCCCGGGGCAGGTGCAGATCGTCACGGAGGCGATCGGGGTGGGCGGCGTGGACGCGGTGATCCGCCGGGGAACGCTTGCCGCCTACGGCTTCCGGGAGGGCCACGTGCTCGGCAGCGAGGTCGCGGGAAGGGTTGCCGCGGTGGGAGAGGGCGTGGACGCCTCGTGGATCGGGCGGCGGGTGTGGGCGTTCACCGGCCTGTCCGGTGGATATGCCGAGCAGGCCGTCGCCGCGGTCGAGGACGTCCTCGCACTGCCCGACGGTCTGACCGCCGCCGCCGCGGTGACCCTCGGCGGCTCCGGCGTGGTCGCCCACTTCGCCCTGGAACGGGCCCGCTTCACGCCCGGAGAGGCGGTGCTCGTACGTGGTGCGGCGGGCAGTATCGGGATCACGGCGGTCCAGCTCGCAACCAGGCGTGGCGCGAGCGCGGTGGCGGTCACCACCTCGTCGGTGGACCGTGGTGCCCGCTTGAGGGATCTGGGTGCCACCCATGTCCTTGACCGCACCGGCGAGGGCGGCCCGGACACACCGCTGGGCTTCGACGTGGTGATCGATGTCGTGGGAGGCCCCCAGCTTCCCCTTTTCCTGGACAAGCTGAATCCCAACGGGCGGTTGGTGGCTGTCGGTGTGGTGGGCGGGCAGCCACCGGCGGACTTCGGCATGCGGCTGATGGATGCCTTCCGCAAGTCGTTGTCGTTCGCCACTTTCAGCTCTGACACCGTGCCCGGTCCCGACCGCCAGAGCGTGCGGTCCGCCCAGTTCGCCGATGCTGCGCACGGGGACCTGCGCACGGTCGTGCACGAGGTGCTGCCTCTGGACCAGGCGGCGCCGGCCCACCACCGGATGGACGCGGGGGAGGTGTTCGGCAGGATTGTGCTGGCGCCCTGACCCGGGCCTGGGCGGCCGTGTCGCGGTGAGGATCGTGCACAGCAGACGTCACGCGGCCGCGCGGAGCCGGCCGAAAGGCTGTGTCTGGTACGGCTGATGGACCTGGACGAACTGCCGCGTCCCCGGCATGCCGAAAGCGGCAGCCGAGAGGTACCCGTCGGTGCAGCGGTCCGCTCTGCCAGGCCGGTAGCCGGTGTCGTCCCCGGCCGGCTGGGGACGGACGACCCGCAGCGGGGGCTGTGAGGCGACCAGGTCCTGCGTCAGGCCGTGCGCGCGCACACGGGAGCCACGGCAGCTTTCTGGTCGCCCGCGTTCGTTCTGATTGACACGATGGAGGCAGGTTATGCCGTGGGGGGAGGACAAGGGCGCCACAGCGTTCGACACGAACCGGCCGATGGTGTTCGGCGCGGCCCGCGGCCTGTGACTGGCTCGACGCGCATCCGGTCCAGTAGCCGTCGCTGCGAGGCCTGCTGGGCGAAGCCCTCGCCCGCGTTCGCCAGGACTTCGATCGAGGGATGCTGTGAGTACGTGTTGCAGATGGGCTTTCGGCTGTCGCCGGCAGCGACAATGGCGCATGCCGTGTCCGTGGACGAACTCGTTGACGGTGCCCTCGACTCCTGAGCGGACCGCGTAGCGGCTTCCAGCCGGGGGGGCTACTGCTCCGCGCGGACGCGGAGTTGCAGGTCGCGGAGTTCTTGTGGGGAAGGCCCAGAGTCCGGGCGCTGTCGGCGGTGGTGGTACACCGGGTGCGCATTGGGCAGGGGCGGTACTTCCTCTTGGTGAACCGTGCCGGCCACCGCTGAACTGGCCCTGGGGACAAGTGATTTGCAGGCGGTCGAAGTCGAGGCTTGTATCCTGAACGCATTTGGCGGTGGGACGATCACGGGTACGGGCATGCGGGCACGCGGCCGGTGTCCAGGGGCGGGAGCGCGGGGTTTAGATGAGTGACGCACATCCGATACGAAGCCGCAAACCAGGCCTCTCGGTCGGCGCGCGCGTCATCGCCGTGGCCGTCCTCACCGTGATCGGGGCCGTCAGCGCCTGGCTCCAGCACGACGCTCCCGGCCGAAGTGCGGAGCCGCGTACGGAGCTCACCGCGAGCAACCCGCCCTCCGGTCTGCCCACCGCGCTCACCACCGGCCAGCACCTCCACTGGTCCACCTGCACCTCGCCGCCCACCGCGCGCACGGGCTACGACTGCGCCACCATGAAGGCCCCCCTCGACTATCGGAAACCGGACGGCAGGACGATCGACGTCGCCCTGATCCGCCGCAAGGCCACCGGAGCGAACGCCCGGCGCATCGGCTCGCTCGTCCTCAACTTCGGCGGCCCCGGCGTGTCCGGCGTGAGCGGACTGCCCGAATTCCTCAACCAGTACGAGCCGCTCCTCGACCGCTACGACCTGGTCTCCTTCGACCCGCGCGGCGTCGGCGCGACCATCCCCGTGCGATGCGGGAAGACCGCGGACGACACCGGCTACGACAGCGTCGACGCCTGCGCCGAGCACTCCGGGGCGCTCCTCCCGTACATCGGCACCTCGCACACCGCGCGCGACCTCGACCTGATGCGCTACCTCCTCGGCGACGAGCAGTTGCACTACTTCGGCGTCTCGTACGGAACGGCGCTCGGTGCGGTCTACGCCCACCTGTACCCGTCGCACGTCGGACGGCTCGTCCTCGAAGCGTCCGTCGATCCGACCGAGGACCTCGACGAGAAGCAGGTGTCGCAGGTCAAGGCGGTCCAGGCGGCGTTCGACCGGTTCGCCGCGCACTGCGGGGCCCGTATCCGCCACTGCCCGACCGGCGACGGGCCCGAGGAGGCCGCGCGGCGCATGGCGCGCCTGGCCGATCGCCTGGAGAAGAAGCCCGCCCCGGCCGGCGCCGGAAGGAGCCTCGACGCCGACGACCTCGCGCACGCCATCAGCGACCATCTCGACCGCGGCACGGACGGCTGGGCGCCGCTCGCCAAGGCCCTCACCGCGCTGATCGACCACAACGACGGCCGTCCGCTGAGCGAGGGCGCGGACGACGTCGGCTCCGCCGACCGCGCGGCGACTGCAAATGACTTCAGCCGCGCCGCCCTGGTCGCGATCACCTGCGCGGACTCCAGCCTTCGCCCCAGCTTCGAACGCCTCGACCGGGACGAGGCCCGCATCAAAGCCGCCTCGCCCGTCTTCGGCGCAGCCTGGTCCACCGGCGTCTACCTCTGCTACGACTGGCCCTTCGACGGCGAGCGCGCCACGCTCCAGGTGGACGCCGACGGTGCGGCCCCCGTCCTGGTGGTCGGCGGCACCGGCGACCCGAACACCCCCTACCCCGGCGCCCGCCACATGGCCCACGCCCTGGGCGACGGCGTCGGCGTCCTCCTGACGGCCCAGGAGGAGGGCCACGGCACCTACTCCCAGAACCGCTGCGTCGCGGAGAAGGTCGACCACTACCTCCGCACGGGCCGCACCCCGGCTCCGGGGACGGTGTGCCGGGGCAGCATGTCCTGAGGCTCGTACGGATCCGCCGGGCGGCTTCGAGCACCGACTGGCGTGGGAGATCACCACGGAAGACGCGACAATGGCAGGCGGCTGGACACCCTATTTCCCGATCGGGTGATCGCCAGGCTCCATGACAGGGATGAGCAGGGGCTACTCCATGCGGTAGAGATGTGATCATTTACCATTTCTGGGTGCTCTGTCCTCCAGGGTCTGGGAGGAAGCCGCCGATCAGCCGATAGGCGACGCGAGGGACGAACCCGATTCACGTGGGCCGCTTGCTGCTGAGGGCGTGGTTCGCAACGAATGAACGAATCTTGGAGAGGGAAAGCGATGAGCGGCAGGAGTCTGACCCAAACCGAGGCAGAAGAGCGCGCGAGGCTGCTGACGGTCGAACGGTATGACGTTGCCGTCGACCTTACGGATCTGATGACCGGCTCGCGGGTCCGGTGCGAATCGACGACCACCTTTACGTGTCACCAGCCCGGGGCCGAGACCTTTGTCGATTGTGCGGCGGCGGTCGAGAGCGCCACGCTCAACGGGGTCGTGCTGCGGCCGGCTGTCCAGGGCCGGATCGCACTGACCGATCTTGCCGAACGCAACGTCCTCACGGTGGTCTCGGTGGCGGAGTGCTCGGCCGATGGCCGGGGCGTGCACAAGGCGGTCGATCCCGCCGACGGCGAGACGTACGTCTACACCGACTTCAGTCCCGACTACGCCCGGTACGTGTTGGCCTGCTTCGATCAGCCGGACCTCAAGGCGCCGTGGGCGTTCACCGTGACCGCTCCTGCCGGCTGGCGGGTGTTGAGCAACAGCGGTGACCCGCAGATCGAATACCTCGGCTCCCTGCGGCGCTGGACCTTCCCGCCGACACCACCGCTGGCGACGTACAACACTGTGATCAACGCGGGCCCGTACTACGAATTGCGTCGTCGCGGAGCTGGTCATGATCTCGGCCTCTTCGCCCGACAGTCGCTGGCCTCCATCTTGGACCGGGACGCCGACGAACTGTTCACCCTGACCACCCAGGGGCTCGAGTTCTTCGCCGACAAGTTCGGCATGCCGTTTCCGCAGCACAAGTACGACCAGGTCTTCACGCCCGAATTCCCCGGCGCGTTGGAGAACTTCGGCTGCGTCACCTGGATGGACTGGTTCCTGCGCAGGAGCACCCCGACCAGAGCGGAGTGGGACATCTTCTCGCGGTACCTGTTGCACGAGCTCGCGCACATGTGGTTCGGCAACATCGTCACGATGCGCTGGTGGGAGGACCTGTGGCTGAACGAGGCGTTCGCGGAGTTCGCGAGCAATTGGGCCGCGGTGAGCGCGACGTCGTACACCGATGCCTGGACGGCACATCTGGCCGGCGAGAAACTCAAGGCCTATTCCATGGACCAGGGACCCACCACGCACCCGATCCGCCAGCAGGTCCGCAACGTCTCCGAGGCCGAAGCGACTTTTGACGCCATCACCTACTCCAAGGGCGCTTCCGTACTGCACCAGCTGATGACGTACGTCGGCGAGGCGAACTTCTGCGCCGGTCTCACCAGCTACTTCGCCACGCATGCCTGGGGCAACACCACACTGAAGGACCTGATCGACGCGGTCGCCGACGCCGGCGGACGTGACCTGGACCAGTGGCACGCGGAATGGCTGGAAACAGCGGGCACCGACCGGCTCACTCTCGACCACGACAAAGACGGCTTTGCCCTGGTCGCTCATGGCTCGGGTGGCCGGCCGCGCCCGCAGGTGCTTGCCGTCGGCGCCTACGAGCGTTCAGGGGACCACCTTGAGCGGACGGCACTCGTCGAAGTCGAGGTAGCGGGCGAACGGACCCGCCTCGACCTGCCAGCGGGAGCCGACCTGTATCTGGTCAACGATGAAGACCTGACCTTCGCCTCGACGAGACCTGACGCCACGACCAGAGACGCGTTCTTCGACAACGCCGCCCGCCTGCCCACTGCGACCGCGCGGGGTGTCGCCGTCACCACGGCCTGGGACATGCTGATCAACGGCGAAGCGACTGCCGCCGAAGCCGTGCAGTGCCTGACCGGGGTGCTGGCTGTCGAGACCTCCGCGTCGGTGATCGAGCCGTATATCAACCTGGCTGTCGAGGCCGCAGACCTGTGGAGCCCGAAGTCGGAGCGGGACGAATTGCTGCGAGCAGTGGCCGCGGCGTGCCGCAGTCTCTCCGGCGTCGGCGCCTACCGCAAAGCGGCGTTGCGCGGCTTCGCTCGCACCGCGGCCGAACCGGAGGAGGTGGCCTGGCTCCAGATCGAGGCCGGGGAGGACATCGATCTCCAGTGGCGAGCACTGGTTCGCAAGGCTCAGCTCGGAAGCCCGACCGCCACCGAGGCACAGGCTCTGCTCGACCGCGACCCGGACCCCGACGCATGGGTCAGCAGGCTCCAGGTCCGCGCTGCGACCCCGGACGCGGCAGAGAAGAACGCGGTGTGGCAGACGCTGGTGACGGACCGCGCGGTGCCTCTCGCTTCGGTCCACTCAGTTACGGCGCCGTTCTGGAGCGCCGGTCAGGACGACCTGCTGAGGCCCTACGCGGAGGCCTACCTCGATCTCGTGCCAACCATCCACCGCAGCGGAACCATGCCGGCGACGACCTACACCAAACACCTCTTCCCGTTCTTCGGTATCGACCTGACCTACCTGAAGCGAGCGCAAGTCCTGGCGGCGCAGGCTGCCCCGGTCGTCCGCACGAACCTCCTGGACCGGGCCGACCGGATGCGCCGCATATTGCGCTCCCGCGGCTGAAGGCTTGCGGCGCGGATGCTCCTTTCTGGTGTTCAGCGAGTGAGCAATGAGCGTTCTCAGCGTGGCCACTGATCGAGTGACGGTGTTGGCGCTCCTTGGGCATCCCCACCTCTCGCTCAGGAGGCCCCCAGCCCTGCTCGCTCAGTTCCTCACCGTCTTGATGAGTGGATCAACGCGCGCGAAAATGCGAGGGGCGTCGAAGCCAGGGGGAGAGCAGTGAGTCTGGGAACAGTGGCGGTGACAGGGGCGGCGGGCACCATCGGTTCCGTGGTGCGTGAGGCGCTACGACGCGAGGCGGCACGCCTGGTCCTGCTGGACCGCGTGCCGCTCCACCCGGAGGCCGAGAACGAAGACGTGCACACCGTGGACCTGCGGGACGCCGCCGCGGTGGAATCGGCCCTCGCGGGAGCCGACCGCGTACTCCACTTGGGCGGCGTGCCCGACGAGGCTCCGCTTCCGGACCTGCTCGAAGCCAATGTGCTGGGCACGCACCACGTCCTGGAGGCGGCGCGGCGCACGGGAATCGAGCGGGTGGTGCTGGCGAGCAGCAATCGTGTGACCGGCTTCTACCCCGCCGGACATCTCACCGGTCCGCAGGAGCCGACACGCCCTGACGGCCTGTACGGGGTGAGCAAGGTGGCCGTCGAGGCGCTCGGGCAGTTGTACGCCGACAAGTTCGGTCTGTCGGTGATCTGCCTGCGCATCGGCAGTTTCGAGCCTATGCCTGCCGAGCCCCGGCACCTGGCGACCTGGCTGAGCCCGCGCGACGCCGTCGGCTACATCCGGGCCGCCCTGACCGCACCGTCCTCCACCCGCTTCGTCACGGCGTACGCCGTCTCTGCCAACACCCGCCGCTTCTGGAAACTCCCCGACGTGTCGGAACTGGCCTATGTCCCCGTCGACAACGCAGAAGCGCACGCTGCGGACATCCCGGGGGATCTTCCAGCCGATCCGACCGGAGTCCAGGCCGGCCTCTATGCCGAGCCCGAGTTCACCCTCAAGCACCTTCGATCCTGACGCATGCAGCCCTCGCACGCGACTCGCGCTCGCAGCACGTCCCTTGAGGAACGACAAGCAGGCATGGGGATTTTCAGGGATCGCTGTCAACGGCGGGTGTGAAGGTCGGGATGCGCAACGGACAGGGCTCCCGTGCCGTTGAGGGAGGTGTTTGACGCCTCGACTCAGCAGCACAGGAGCCCGGTTGGTTCCGTATCGAGCCGCACTCGACCTGCCCCACGCCCTGGTCGAGTGGGACACGATGCTCATCGTCACCCGTGAGGGTGACCGGCGGTGCGAACTCCCGCCACACCGCCGTGCGCTCGTGTATCTGCGTCGCCACGACACCCTCGCCCGTATCGCCGCAGCCTTCGGGATATCTGTCGGCACCGCCCACGCCTACGTCACCGCGGTCACCGGTCTGCTCGCCGAGCAGGCGCCGGGCCTGCTGAAGACGCCGCGCGCGCACGACCCGGACTTCGTCCTGCTGGACGGCACGCTCGCAGAATGCGACCGCATCGACGACGGCAGGGCCGACTACTCCTCGAAACACAAACGGCACGGGGTGAACGTGCAGGTCGTCACGGACCCGGCCGGCGAGCCTCTGTGGCTGTCGCCAGCACTGCCGGGCCGGACCCACGATCTGACGGCCGCCCGCACCCACAAGATCCTCCGGATCTGCGCGCGTCAGGCGTCCCGATCCTCGCCGACATGGCCTACATCGGTGCGGGTGACTGGGTCACCACCGCCAAGTGCCGCCCGCCAGGCGGTGAACTCACCCTCACCGAGCGGACCCAGAACCGAATCGGCCCAGTTGAGGTAGGCGATGCCTACCGCGACCCCCTGGTGGGCCACCTCCGCGCGCAGCGAGTGGGTGAACGTGGAAGACCTCGCGGTGTCCGGCCTCGGCCGCACCCGGTTCGCCAAATCCGTACATGCCGCGGGATGGTCCGCGTTTATCGGCATGCTGCAGTACAAGTCGGCTCTGCACGGCCGTGCTTTCGCCAAAGTGGACCGGTCCTTCCCATCCTCCCAGGTCTGCTCGGCCTGCGGATTGCGGGACAGCCCCAAACGCCTGCACGTGAGGGAATGGACGTGCAGCGAGTGCAACGCCGTCCGCGACCGCGACGCAGCACGAAAAGTCCTCTTCGAAGGACGCCGCATCGTCGCCGCCGGAGGGGCGGAGACACTAAACGCCTCGTGGAGCGCCGGTAAGACCAGGACGAAAGTTCCGGCACAGCGCGTTGAAGCAGGAAGTTCCCGGAAGGGTCAGACGACCCGGGCCGGAATCCCTGGACTTTAGGTCAGGGAGCACGTCAATGCGTGTGACCCTGTGACTGTCCGTTCGCCTTCCTGCGTTCTAGACGGAGCGTTTCGCGAATCAGCATCGCTAGAACAGCGACGAGCAAAGCGGCCGCCACGGCGATTGCGGCAGTGCCGAAGATCCGAGTGCAGATGGCGCCTATGGCCGCGCCGACAGCGAATGCACCAACAATGATGCCGTACCGGCCGGCGTGCTGCGCACGTGCAGGCTCTCTGGTGGTGAACCACTGATAGGCGGCGACGACACTCGTGCGGAGGTTCCCGCTTGCCATCAAGGTCGCGTAGGGGGCGTCGCGCAGTGTCGTGAAGGTCGAAAACTGCAGGGCGGCAACGAAAGAAACCGTCACCGTTGTCACTGCCACGGGAGTCCGATCGGGCAATGACGCGATGGCTGACAGCAGCAGAATCTGAAGGGTCAGCACCAGTCGTAGAGGCCGACGCACGAACTTTTTAACAGCGGAAACCCCGAGCACTTCTACGGCAAGCACACCGATGATGAAAGCGCCAATCGGGATGAGTGACAGCGCTGCTGTGCTCCACTGCCATTTTGTGACGTGCAGGCAGAATAGGACCATATTGCCTGACTGCAAATTTGCAAATACGCCGAAGCGAATCAAGGTGTAGGCGTCCAGAAATCCACCTACTGAGGCGAGGAGCGCCCCAACGAGCAGGCTATCGGTTCGGCGATGGATCGTCGCCATAAAATGAAGCCTCCATAAACGCCCGGTCGGCGACCTCCGTGACGCTTCTTTTGTTCTCGTGTGTGGTTTCCCGCTCGTCCTCGACAGCGCGAAATTCTCTCCCAGCGCTCAACAGGCAGACTCGATTGCCCTCATCTCGGGCCGTGACTGCTAGCGAGAAGCAGGGTATCCGGGTTGAAGCTTGGGGACCGCTGGGGCAGAAACGTGGGTTTGCTGGAACCAGCATAGATCGCGTCCCGTGGAGTGCAACACCATTGCGTTTAGCCGTGAGGCCCGGCGTCAATGTCTCCGTCCTTGCCCCTTTTGAAGTCCAGCGTGTGCGCCTGCATGGCGTGCGGATGCCGGGATCGGCCGCAGGGCGTCGGCTTCAAGAGCGTGCTGCACCTGCGCGACGCCCCCGAGGTCCACGGCGTGGCCAGGGAGGGATCCAGGGTCCCCGACGGGTTTGCCTCCCGGCCCGCCCGGCCCGGCCACTACGACGCACTCATCCAGGAGGCGGCACCCGAACGTGCCGGTTTCGCCGGGCACTTGAAGGAGAACCTGCTCACGCTGAAGGTGCCGGTCTTCGTGGGGGAGGCACCGCAGACCGTTCACAGCTTCGCGCGCCGGGGCTTCGTCACCGTCGTCCGTCCGCCGCTGAACTCCGCCGACGCGCGCTCGGCCGCCGGGACGCAGGTGCGAGAACTCATGGACGACGGCGTCCCGTTCGAGCTGCTCCCCGACCGCACGGAATGTGTCCGGATGGAGTGTCGGGCCGCGGGGGAGACCTGGCGTAGGACGTACGACCGTCAGCCGGAGGTGCTGCACCACGCCCGCGGCCTGAAGGCGCAGCAGGTCACCTTGCGTCGGCGGATGCGACTGATCGTCGTCTGCGGAAAGGTCGACCCGGACCGAGCCAGGGAGTAGCTCACCGCGTCGATCGAGAACAGCGGGATGCGACGTGACTGGATGGCCTGGGAGAAGAAGGACGAGGTACGCGTCGCCGTACCGGTGGCCGATCCCCTGCGGAATTCTCACCGCACATGCCGACGCCGTGCCGAGAAGGACGCATTTCTGTCGTCGTTGCGGTCGCCGCACTTGGGCCGCGTTCAGACTGCGGTGTATCCGAGGTGACGATCAAGGTCTCTTCCCCTATGCTGCGACTTGCACATACGGGGGGCGGCTGGCCGTGAGGACCCTGGCGCCGTGACATGTGCGCATCAGTCACGTCATCTCAACTCGTGCTTCAGCATGCCGTCAGGCGTCTGACGCCGCCGAGGCGAACATGTGCCCGTGGGCCCGGACCGCGAGGAGCGGTCCGGGCCCACGGGCCATTGCCCGTCACGTGTGCATCGTCAACGCCGAGACGGTGTTGCTGCGCCGGACAGGCAACCTGAGAACCGCGCCCGGACGGGAACCGCGGCTCGGGGCCGACGACGTGCCCTCTGCGCTCAGGATCGGGCCACCCCGTGGTGTGCCGGGGCCATGTGATCGGTGAACCAGTCACGGGCCAGGCGGGTGACCTGCTCCAGGGTGCCCGGTTCCTCGAAGAGGTGGGTGGCACCGGGGACGACCGCGAGTTCGTTCTCGCACCGCAGCCGGGCCTGTGCATCGCGGTTGAGACCGAGCACGAGTCGGTCGTCGCCGCCGACGATCAGAAGGGTGGCGGCGGTCACGGCCGGCAGTCGTGGTCCGGCGAGATCGGGCCGTCCGCCACGGGAGACGACCGCGGCGATCCGGGCGTCGGGCTCGGCGGCGGCCCAGAGCGCGGCGGCAGCGCCGGTGCTGGCGCCGAAGTAGCCGATGGCCGGCTCCTGGGCCTCGGGCTGCTCGCGCAGCCAGCCGGTGGCGTCCGTGAGCCGTCGGGCGAGGAGCTCCGTGTCGAAGACATTGGCCCGGTCCATCGCCTCTTCCTCGGTGAGGAGGTCGAACAGCAGGGTGCCCAGCCCGGCCCGGTTCAAGCCGGTCGCGACGAACCGGTTGCGCGGGCTGCGCCGGCTGCTACCGCTGCCGTGCGCGAACACCACGATCCCGAGGGCGCCCTCGGGTACCGTCAACTGGCCCCGCAGCACCAGCGGACCCGCGCGTACATTCGCCTCCCGGTCCTCGGGCGCTGCCTGCCCGGGCGGAGCCCGGCGGGCGAGCGCTTCTTCCAGGCAGGCGACGACCTCGCCGTCGTCGGTCTGGGAGAAGTCGGCGTAGAACTGCCCGACCGCGTAGAAGTCCCACGGAGTGTGCGGGCACACCAGCTCGTCGGCGTCCGCACCCAGGCGCGCGGCCCAGTCGTGCGGGGCCACGGGAACCGCCAGCACGACCCGCGCCGCCCCGTGAGCGTGGGCGATCCGACAGGCCGCACGCGCCGTCGATCCGGTGGCGACCCCGTCGTCGACGACCAGTACCGTACGGCCCGCCAGGGCTGCCGGCTCCCGTTCGCCCCGGTAGCGCCGTGCACGGCTTTCGAGGACCTCCCGCTCGCGGGCCTCGACCTCGGCCAGGTCGTGCGCAGTGACCCGCGCGGTGCGCACCACCTCGTCGTTGATCACGCGAACGCCGCCTTCGCCGATGGCCCCCATGCCCAGCTCCGGCTGGAACGGCACGCCCAGTTTGCGCACCAGGCAGACGTCCAGCGGCACGCCCAGCGCCTTCGCGACCTCCGCGGCGACCGGGACACCCCCTCGAGGCAGCCCCAGCACCACGACATCAGTACCCTCGAGATGCTTCAGCAGGGGAGCCAGCCGTCGGCCGGCGTCCCGACGATCCAGGAACAACACGACCGGGCCTCCTCGCCCCCAGGAAACACGGCGGACGACGCCGTGTGCATGCGCCCCGTACTTCCATCCTCGCTCCAGCGGCGAACGAATGCGCACCCCTGTGAGAGGCGCTCCTGTTCTGCCGTGTGCCATCCCAGGGCCGGCCTCGAGCAACTTTTGTTCCGCCACCCGGGACTGGACGCCGTCGCCGACCGCGCACGGCGCCTTCGCCCGGACGATGGCGAGAGCCGCGGCGACGACACATGGGCGGCAACGGCCCGTGGCTCTCCGTCGGGGAAGCGCACGGCCTCGTACTCCACCAGCACAGCACCCAGTGCTTTCACCACGGCCGACGGCCCGTCGCCGTGGTGCGCAAGACCCTCGTGTCGGGCAGAAGCTTCGGGCAGTAGCCCTATGAGCAGCCGGCCATGACACGAACGCTCATCGTGACCTTCTGCAGACCGAACGGGCCGGCCGAGATCGGCCGGCGCGGATGCGGTCGACCGCCGGCGAACCGTTCCCGGCGACGGATCTCCCGGCTTCCGTGCTTCAAGACCTCCCGGGGCCTGACACGGGCCACGGGGCGCGTCGCATTCGACGCACACGTGCTGAGCGGTCCCTGTCGGAGGTCCACGTCATGTGTGCTGCCCGGTACGCAGAGGCCGTACGGTGAGCGTGCCGTCGGGCCCGCCGTCGACGCGGGTTCCGAACGCTCGGCTGTGCCTGTCGAGGACGGCGCGCAGCCATGCGGTGTCCTGGGACGGGGCGTGCTCCAGGCGCATCCTGCGCGCCCGTAGGGGCACCATCCGCGCGTCGACCAGCCGGCCGGTGTCCGCCTCCACCGACACCAGGTACAGCACCCGCAGGTCGTCCCGGTAGCTCTCGTAGCCGCCGATCCCCTCGTAGTCGTCGATGAGGTCGCCGCAGCCGTACAGGATGAGCCTGTCCCGGTACACCTCCAGCGGGCGCGGGTGGTGCGAGGAATGTCCGTGCACGACGTCCACGCCCGCGTCGAGGAGCGCGTGGGCGAAGCGGACCTGGGAGCGCGAGACGTCGTAGCCCCAGTTGGAGCCCCAGTGGACCGAGGCGACCGCGATGTCTCCCGGCCGCCCGACCTGCCGCAGACGGTCGGCGAACACGGAGGCGGCGGCTTGCGAAGGCTCCGCGACGACGTCGACACCGGGCCGCTGCCCGGTGGCGGCCCAGTCCTTCGGGATCCCGCTGGACGGCATTCCGAAGGAGAAGACCAGCACCCGCCCGTCGGCGCCCACGGGTATGATCGCCGGCTGTTTCGCCCGGACCTCGTCCGGGCCCGCCCCCGCCGTCCGCAGTCCCGACTCCGCCAGGGCGTCGAGCGTCTCGTGGAGGCCGCGTGGGCCGAAGTCGAGCACGTGGTTGTTGGCGAGTGCGCAGACGTCCGGCCGGGCTGCGGCCAGGCACGGCAGGTTGGCCGGGCTCATCCGGTAGTGGACGTCCTTGCCGGGCGTGAAGTCCCCGTCACCGGTGACGGCTGTCTCCAGATTGACCACCCGCACGTCCGGCGCCGTCTCGTCCAGGACGGGCAGCGCCTCGCCCCACGGCCAGCGGAAGCCGGCCGGCCGGGGGATCGGCCCGTTCGCCGCCTCCGCCAGGTCGACGTAGGCACGGGCGTCGCGGATGTACTCCTCCCGCAGCGCCGGGTCACCGGGGAACGGAAGGATCTGATCGACACCCCGGCCGAGCATCACGTCCCCGCCGAGGAACAGCGTGACCATGCCGTCGTGCACCCCCCAACGCTAAAGCCGAAGCGAGCGATGCGCCAAGGATCCGCAAGACGAGGGCGCCATGCAGCTATACGTGTGTGGTGCGCGGGAGCCATGTGGTTGGTTGCCCGGCTCCGTGTCCGCCCGCGGGGCGACGGCAGCTTGGGTACCGGCGCCGAAGGGCCGGATGGCGAGCCCCTCGGTGTCGGCCTGCGCCCGTACCGGCCGGTGGTCTGTCGGGTGCGCCGGGCAGCCACGACGTTTGCCTCCGACAACGGGGTTTGACCAACGGCTCCGGACCGAGCCGGCGTTCTCGTGGGCGGACACGTCCCGTCTGCCTGGCACGGCCTGGACCAGGCCGCGTTCCATGCCCTCGTCGGGAGAGGAGAGCCGTGCAGGCGCGTGTGAGAGCGAGAGAGCCAGGGCGCCGGCGGCGGCAGTCGTGGTGCCACGGATGCGCAAGTTCTTCCTCTGGGAGGAGGGCTATGAGATCGTCCCGCGCCCTGGTTGCCCGCGACCTCGGCTACGTGTTGAACCAGCGCTTGGTCACCGGCCGGACCCACGGCCGCGAGATCTCCGTACTGGAACTGTGCGACGAGACAGCTCTGCGCTCGAGGTGAAACTGGCCTACCTGGAGAGCCGCGGCCCAGACCGCACGCGCCCGGGCGGTCATGGAGCTGCGCCGGGAGATCGCGCTGCTCAGACCGGCGCGTCCGACATCGTGCGCACCATAAGCATCAGCCGACGCGGGCCGACGTGACCGCGCACCTCCGCGCACCTCGTCACCGTGCGGGAGCGCCGTTCGGCAGTAGGGTGAAGGGATCAGGCGAGTCCCGCAGCAGGCACGGAACCGGCGATGACAGGTCTCCCCACTCAGGACACCATCCCCATGGCAGACGCCGGTCCCGGCGACTTGCCGGCCGGGCGGGCGACCGCCGTACTCGATGGCCAGATGCGGTTCGCTGGATGGAGCCGACAGGCCGAGGCGCTGTTCGGATACCGGCCGGACGAAATCGTGGGCCGCCCCATTGCCGATGTCCTGGACGAGCCTCCCAGCGTAGCGTCGTCGCCTGCGGCCGGTGCCGCGGCACAGACGGCGGAGGCGCCAGGGGCATACGTCATCCGTTCCGTCCGGCACCGCGACGGCCATGCGGTGCCGATGGCATTGTGTCTGGACCCGCTCTCCCGAGGGCGCGATGCCGTCATGTGGCTGATGGTGGCCATGGAGGTCGAGCGGCTGCAGCGGCGCGCCATCGACCGGGCCGTACTGGCCGGGCTTTACACCCAGTCGCCGGTCATGCTCGTCGTCTACGACACCGCCATCCGGATCCGGTGGATCAACACCGCCATCGAGGAGCAGTTCGGTTACGGGCTGGAGGATGTCGTCGGCCGCGGTCTGCTGGAGGTTCTTCCGGATGGAGTGCTGCTCACCGGGGACGGTCGGGCTGTGCGGGACGTCGAGCGACCCATCCGTGAGGCCCTGCGCACCGGGCGGCCGGTGACCGATGTCCTCTACCAGAGCGCGACGCCGCGCGACCCTGATCACCCGCGCGTGTGGTCTCTGTCCTACTTCCGTCTGGAGGACGATGCGGGACGACCCATCGGGGTCTGCGAGGCGGGCCTGGACATCACCGACCGCTACGCGATGCGGCGGCGTCTGGCACTGCTGAGCCGGGCCGGCGGCAGCATCGGCACCACCCTGGACATCCGTCGCACGGCCGACGAACTGGCGGAACTCGCGGTCCCCGAGTTCGCCGACGCGCTCAGCGTGGACCTGCTGGAACCAGTACTGAGTGGTCAGGAGCCGCCCGCTGCCGCCCACCGTGCCGAGGGCTCGGGCCTCCTCCGCGTCGCCGGGCGTGCGCGGGACTCCGCGGCCGACGACCTCGCGGCCTCCTTGGACACCCTGCGCGGACGCTGCCTGTCCTCCGCCGCGCCGGTCGACGACCCGGTCACCGGTGCGCTGGCCCTGCCGCTGGCGGCGCGCGGCACGGTTCTCGGCGTGGCACTGCTCCTGCGCACGGCGCCGCGCGCCCCCTTCGACGCCGAGGACATCCCGGTCGCCGTGGAACTGGTCTCCCGTACCGCGCTCTGCCTCGACAACGCACGCCGCTATGTCCGCGAACACGCCACCGCGCTGACACTGCAACGCGACCTGCTGCCTCACACCCTGCCCCGGCCGGCCGGGGTCGAAGTCGCCCACCGCTATCTGCCGGCCCAAGGCCCGGCCGGCGTGGGCGGGGACTGGTACGACGTCATTCCGCTCTCCGGCGCGCGGGTGGGACTGGTCGTCGGGGACGTGGCCGGACACGGTACGGGTGCCGCGGCGACCATGGGGCGCCTGCGTACCACCGTGGCGGCTCTCTCCGCGCTCGACCTCGCCCCCGACGAACTGCTCGCCCGCCTCGACGACCTCGTCGCACGGGCCGGATCCGCATCCTCGGCGGAAGTCGGCGCAGAGGACCGGGCGCTTGGCGCGACCTGCCTGTACGCGGTCTACGACACCGTCAACCGGCACTGCGTCATGGCACGGGCGGGCCATCCGCCCCCGGTACTGCTCAGGCCTGACGGCCACAGCGAACTCGTGGACGTTCCCGCCGGGCCACCGCTGGGCCTCGGAGGCCTCCCCTTCGAGAGTGTCGACTTCGAACTGCCCGAAGGCAGCATGCTCGCCCTGTTCACCGACGGACTCGTCGAGAGCCGCCGACGGGACATCGACTCCGGCATACGCCACCTGTGCGGCGCCCTGTCCCGCTGCGCGGTCGGTCCGCTGGAGGAAATCTGCCGCCGCGTCGTCGCCGAGCTGCTTCCCGGGCCACCCGCGGACGACGCCACCTTGCTGCTGGTGCGCACACACGCGCTGGCCGGGCACCTGGTCGGCACCTGGGAGATTCCCTTCGACCCGGAAGAGGTGGCCCGCGCCCGGTCACTGGCCAGGGACAAGCTCGCCGAATGGGGCGTGGCCGACGAGGTGGCATTCATCGTCGAGCTTGTCGTCAGCGAACTGGTCACCAACGCGATCAGACACGGCGGCCCCCCGGTTCGTCTGCGCCTCATCCGGGAGGACAGGCTGATCGTCGAGGTGTCGGACGGCGCCCACACGGCCCCGCATCTTCGACGGGCCGGGTCCGAGGACGAGGGAGGCAGGGGGCTCTTCCTCGCGGCACAGATGACCGAGCGCTGGGGCACGCGGTACACGCCGACCGGCAAGACGATCTGGACCGAGGTGCCGGAGGCGGCAGGGCGCCTGCCCCAGGACCTGGCGGTGGTTGGTTGACGGCGGGTTGGGGCGGGAGTACGCCGGACGGTGAGGGGTTTTGCTCGCTGTCTGGGGGGCGTGATGAGCAAGCGTGTGCCGTGCCCGCCCGCTCCGGGGACGCTGAAGGGTTGTGCCGCGCGTTTCGATGATCTGTTCTCCACGCTGACACAGCGGCGTGGGTTTCGCGAGTACCTGGCGGGACTGCTGGTGCCCAGGGACCGGAACAAGACGCTGACCTGCCTGGCCGGTACGGAGCCCGTGGTCGGTGCCCAGCACGCGGCGGTGCAGCGGCTGCAGTTCTTCCTGTCCGAGTCGACCTGGGGCCAGTATGCGGTCAACGCCCGCCGACTGGAGCTGCTGCCGGCCGATCCGGCCACCGCCCCTCATCCGGGCGGGGTGCTGGTGATTGACGATTCCGGGGACCGGAAAGGACGGCAGCGCGACCGCGCACGTGGGCAAGCAGTACCTCGGTTCGGTCGGCAAGATCGAACGGGGTGTTGTCACGGTGACCACCTGCTGGGCGGACGAACGCGTCTATTACCCGCTGCACGCCGACCCCTACACTCCCGCTCACCACTTCCCGCGCGGGAAGAGTGATCCCCAGTTCCGTACGAAGCTGCAGATCGGGGCCTGTCTGGTCCGCCGGGCCGCAGACGCGGGTGTGTCTTTCCGGGCGGTAGCGGCCGACTGCGCCTACGGCGACCACGACAGCTTCCGCCGTGAACTGTCCGCGGTCCACCTGCCGTTCGTGACGGCCCTCAAACGTGGCCATGGCACCTGGCAGTACAAAGACGCCTTCCGGCCGGTGGATGCAGCCCGCGAACTGGCCTGGTGGGGTCCCGAGCAGTCGGGCGACTGGCAGCCGGCCACCCGTGCTTTCCGCGACGGCCGCACCACCACCTGGTGGGGCGCCGATGCCCAGCTGGGCTGGTGGGGGCCCAACGGCGCGATCCGGCTGGTCGTGGCCACCACCGACCCGGCCACCCTGCCCGAGAACTCCACCTGGTACCTGGCCGCGAACCTGCCCCGACCTGGCTCACCCCGCGAGCAGCGCAGCCGGCACCCGGCCGCCGACCTCACCGAAATCGTGCGGATCCACGGGCTGCGGCACTGGGTCGAGCAGAGCTACGAACAGGTCAAGGACGAACTCGGCTGGGCCGACTTCCAGGTCCGCTCCGATACTGTCGTCCGACGCCACCAGGCCCTTGTGAACTGCGCGTTCAGCTTCTGCTGGGACACATGGTTCGCCCCACCCCTGCCCCCTCCGGGTCACCAGCCACCCGGTTCTGACGCGGATGCAGGACCGTTGGAGAGGGGGAGAACCCGAGTCCCAGCAGCCCCAGCCGGCGTGCTGGCCCCGGGCCCTCCGGGCCGTCCGTGGCTGGCTGACGCCCTGGGCCACGCTGCAACGCTACTGGCGAGCGTGGTCGACGAATCCCCCGCCCATCGAACTCCAAGCCCTGATCAACGCTGTCGGCAGCGGCAGACCTCTTGATCTCTACACCCCGACCTAACAAACCACCGCTAGCGGTCGAGTGATCCTTCATGAGTTCCCCTGATCCACGTCACGCGCGACGTCCAGGGAGCCGGCGAGGCCTGCGTGAACCGGGTCGCCCGGCCCGGAAGAGGTACACGGATGCGGCCGCCGGGACCAAGGTGACGGCGGCGACCAGGGTGAGCAGCACTGGTTCGTCAAGCCGCCCACCTGTTGCGAGGGCCAGGCCGGCAAGCGCGGCGCCCACCGGTACCAGGAGCGCGGCCGCAGTGCCGATGATCTTGTTGCGCTTGCTCCAGTGAGGTGCTGCCCACAGCAGTACGATGCCCGCGATCATGCCTGTCCCGCCCAGGAGGGGGCTGACGCCCACCAGGAGTCCGGCCACCGGCAGCAAGATCAACGGGGCAAGGCTGTGCCACTCGCTGGGCGGCGGCGCGATGATCTCGTCTTCCAGGTCGGTGGCCACGATGGTGCGGGGATCGCCGAGGCGGTGCAGGACGGCCTTCACCTCCGCCTCACTGCGGGCCGGGCGCTCGGCGAGAGCCACCTCGAGGGACTCCGTCAGATCGGCAAGAAGTTCATTGCGGTGCTCCGGCGCCAGGGTTGCGGCCTCGCGTGCCACCGCCTCCAGGTATGCCACCACGAGCGGATGTTCGACGTTCTTCATAGTGATTCTCCCGATGAATGGTCGGAATTGGACGTTCGACCGGTGATGAAGCGGCCATGCCCCTGACCCGGATCGAGTCGCGTTGACTCAAGGGCGGCCGGCCCCGCGATCAGCTGCGGATCCGACGCCCTGATTGGTCGCGTCCGGTCCCGCGCCCGGATCTCCATCGAGAGCGGGTCGGCTTGTCCGCATAGCACGGCGAGGCGGCCGAAAGCTCGGTCGAGCTCTCAGCCACCTCGTCCTTCAGTGCCCTGGACCGTTCTCAGGCACTGAGCTCTACCGCAGGGTGCGGAAGCCGTTGCGAAGCTCGCCGACGAGGAGCTCCGGCTGCTCCCAGGCGGCGAAGTGGCCGCCCTTGGGGAGCCGGTTGAAGTGGATCAGGTTCGGATAGGCCTCCCTGGTCCAGCTCTCGGGCGCCTGGTACAGCTCGTCCGGGAAGACACTGACGGCCACGGGAAGCTTCACGCCCTTGGCACCGAAGAAGGGGGTCGTGTTCTCGGCGTAGAGGCGGGCGGCGGAGACAGCCGTGTTCGTCAGCCAGAACAGGGTGATGTTGTCCAGGACGTCGTCGCGGGACAGGCCTTCCTCGACTCCGTCGAAGGACCGGGCGATGAGCGCCAGACTCTTGGCGTCGTGGTCGAGCAGGAAGGCGGCCAGACCCACCGGGGAGTCGGCAAGGCCGGTCAGGGACTGCGGACGCGAGCCCATCATGTAGGCGTAGTAGACGTGCCGGTACACGAAGTCCAGCTGCTCGACCGCACGCTTCTGCTCGTCATCGGCGAGGACGACGTCGTCCGGCAGCGGGTTGCCGGCCACGATCGCCTGCTCGATGGCCGGCGGGATGACCTTGGGCATGTTGGTGTGGATGCCGACCAGGCCCTGCGGCTCCTGCACGCCCATGAGGTCGGTGATGACGGCGCCCCAGTCGCCGCCCTGCGCAACGTACTTCGTGTAGCCCAGGCGCTTCATCAGCTCGCCCCAGGCGCTGGCGATGCGCTCCGGACCCCAGCCCTTGGCGGTGGGCTTGCCCGAGAAGCCGTAGCCGGGGATCGAGGGGATGACGACGTGGAAGGCGTCCTCGGCGGAGCCGCCGTGCGCGGTCGGGTCGGTGAGCGGCTCCACGATCTTCAGCTGCTCGACGATCGACCCCGGCCAGCCGTGCGTGACGATCACCGGCAGGGCGTTCTCGTGCTTGGAACGGACGTGGATGAAGTGGATGTCCAGCCCGTCGATCTCGGTGATGTAGTGGGGGTAGGACTTCAGCTTCGCCTCGACCTTGCGCCAGTCGTACTCCTCGGCCCAGTACTCTGCGAGCTTCTGGATCGTGGCGAGCGGGGTGCCCTGCGACTGATCCTGGACGGTTTCCTTCTCCGGCCACCGCGCGGCCCTGACACGCTCGCGCAGCTCTTCGAGCTCGGACTGCGGGAACTCGAAGGTGAACGGTCGGACAGCGGTGTTGTCAGAGGTGACAGACATTCTTGGTCTCCATGAATTAATTCTGAACTCGTCAAGTACGAGGGCATCGCCGTGAGCTGAGTGCACCGCACAGACCTGGGCGGCTCTTGCATCGGCGATGCCGCGTGACCTGTTTGTTTCCGGCGCCATTTGATGATGGGCCCTGGACAGGCGCCACCGGATCTGGCACGTGACCTAGTTCTTCGAGACGTGACGCCGGGGACTCTAGGTAACGTGACGTGACGGCTGCGGTCGGCGTGCGGGTCAGTCATGACCTGCTACCTGCTACCTGCTACCTGCTGCCTGCGCACCGCTGACTTCGGGGTTTCGCGAAGCAGCCCGGCACTTCGGCAACCGGGTGTTGTGATGGCCGCGAAGGCGCTTCGGCAGCCGTCGGCGGGCGGTCAGCCGCGGTGTGTCTCGAGCAGCCTCAGCCAGATCTCGCTGATGGTGGGGAAGGCGGGAACGGCGTGCCACAGCCTTTCGATGGGCACTTCGCCCGTCACGGCGACGGTGGCCGAGTGCAGCAGTTCGCCGACGCCGGGCCCGGCGAACGTGACGCCCACTACCGTGTTGCGGTCCAGGTCGACGAGCATGCGCGCCTGGCCGCGATATCCCTCGCCGTACTGGTGAGCGCCTGCGACGTGAGAGATGTCGTAGTCCACCACCTTGATCCTGCGACCGCTCTGCTCGGCCTCGCGCGTGGTCAGGCCCACGGACGCGACCTCAGGGTGGGTGAAGATCACCTGGGGGACCGCCGCATGGTCGGCAGTGGCGACATGCGCACCCCATGGCGCGTCGTCGACGGTCTCGTTCTTGGCGCGTGCAGCGATCACCGTGCCGGCGACGCGGGCCTGGTACTTGCCCTGATGCGTCATCAGGGCACGACGGTTGACGTCACCCACCGCGTAGAACCAGCCGTCGGCGACATCGGTCACCCGGAAGGTGTCGTCCACCTTCAGCCAGTCACCGGGCTCGAGTCCTATGGTGTCGAGCCCCAGGTCCCAGGTCCGCGGGGCTCGCCCGGTGGCGAAGAGGATTTCGTCAGCGGCCAGTTCGCCACCGTCCGCGAGGACCATGCGAATCTCACCGTTCACACGTGCCAGGGATGCCACAGCGGTCCCGAAGCGTACGTCGACGCCGACCTCACGAAGGCCGTCGGTGACGAGTTCACCGGCAAACGGCTCCATCCGCTGCAGCAGCCCGTCCTCGAGAACCAGCATCGTCACCTGGGAACCGAGTGCCTGCCAGGCCGTGGCCATCTCGACAGCCACGACACCGCCGCCCACCACGGCCAGTCGGCCGGGCACGCGATCGGAGCTGGTCGCCTCGCGACTGGTCCACGGCTTGACGTCGTCCAGGCCGGCGATGCGGGGGAGCGCCGCACTGGTGCCGGTCGAGACGGCCACGGCATGCCTGGCCGTGAGCCTCACCGTGTCACCTTCCGGCGTCTGCACGACGACCTTTCGAGGCCCGTCCAGGCGGCCGTGCCCGCGGATGAGATCCACCGAGACGGAGTTCAGCCAGTCGACCTGATCCTCGTCCTTCCAATAGGAAGCCATCTGGTCGCGGTGGGCGAGAACGGCCTCGACATCCAGCGGCCCGGCCACGGCCGGGTCGAGTCCTGGTACGCGACTGGCGTCGGCACGGGCGACCACCGGGCGCAGGAGCGCCTTGCTGGGGTCGCAGGCCCAGAAGGAGCACTCACCGCCGATCAGTTCACGCTCCACGATCACGGTGCTGAGTCCGGCCGTGCGTGTGCGCTCCGCAACGTTCTCACCGACCGGTCCTGCGCCGATGACGATCACGTCGTAGGTGCGGGTGGCGTCGTTCATCATGGGGTCCTTCGGCTGCTGGAGTGTGGTTTGCGACTGGGGTGTCGGGCCGTGTGTGGTGCCGCGACGGCCGCGAACGCCCGGCGCGTGCTGCGCCGTGACAAGCAGGACTTCTTCCGGGCGTTCGCGTTCCGGTCCGGGCGGTGCGGGTGCGCGGTCGCCGATCGTTCTCAGCGGCCGGGGAAGCGGGTCTTGACCTCCTGGAGGACCCAGCCGTTGCCGTCGGGGTCGGTGAAGGTGAGGTAGCAGCCGTAGGAGGCGCGGTCGGGGTGGAGGCCGGGGAGGCGCTGCTGTCCTTCGCCGTGGTGGGTGACGTCGCCGTCGGCGTGGCCGTGGTGGAGGAGGCCGCCGGCGTCGTGGAAGACGTCGCTGACGTCGATGCCGCGGGCGGTGAGTTCGGCGTGGGCTTCGGCGATGTCGGAGACGATGAGGTAGAGGCCCTGGACGGTGCCGGGTGCGGTGGTGGTCATGCCGGTGCCGAAGATGATCGAGCATTCGGAGCCGGGGGGCGTGAAGTGGACCGCTCGGAAGTCGTCGGTCGCGGTGTAGTCGACGTCGAGGCGGAAGCCCAGCTTCTCGTAGAAGGTCTTGGCGCGGTCGACGTCGGTGACGGGCAGCACGATCAGTTCGAGCTTGAAGTCCATGGGGGCGTTCCTTCGGATTTTCGGTGGGGGTGCCGACGTGAGGTCGGTCCTGGTGTCTGCGGTGGTGGCCGTCTGGGCGGTGTCCGCAGTTCCGGGGTGGCCGTGGGGGGCGTCGTCCCCGGGGGTGGACGGCCTGTGCGGCGCGATCCATGACCAGAAACCTAGACCGCGTTTTCCTCGTGTGCAAGGTAAATGCGTGCGAGGAGAGTGTGACAAAGGCATCTCGGCAGCAGGGGCATAGACGGCGATGCCGTCGCATTCACCGCCGCTCGACATCTCAGCAGCGCAGATCTCCGGTTAGAGTGCTGAATGAAAGCCCTGGTAGAACCGGGTTTTGCTGATCCATTTCCCGGAATCCCCGGTCCGAAGATCGGCACGGAGGTGCTTTCGCATGCCCGACGACGACGCTCTCTTCCTCGTGGATGCGGACGGCCGGGTAGCCGGATGGGGGCCTGCCGCAGAGGGCCTGTACAACGTCCCCGCCGACGAAGTCATCGGTGCACCTGTGGCAACGATCATGCGCAGGCTCAACCTTGTCGGCAGGCAGGAGCCCGACGGGTCCCCGGATCTGGGCGCCCTGCTGGTCAGACCGACGCTCCAAGGACGCTCCGTCGTCTGGCAGGTCCTCGCGACAGAGGATGGCCGACGAGCGCAGAACGACGCTCTCCTTCGCGTCCTCTTCACGCATGACCTGGTAGAACTCCAGGTGCTTGACGATCACCTGTCTGTCGTGCGCGCGAGTGGCCCGCCGGGGCGGCGGCGCGAAACCGCAGCCGGACCCCCGACGGATGCCGCCTCCGCCCGGCGGCACGGCTGCACCGCCACCGACGAAGAGGCCGCTGTCCTGCGCAGAGTCCTCGCGGACGGAAAGCCGGTGATGAACCGGCTCGTGCCCACCGCCGAAGTATCGGCAGAGCACGGCCGGTGCATGCGCTCCGTCTCCTATTTCCGCCTGGAAGACGCCGCAGGCAGAGCGATCGGAGTGCTGATCATCGCCTTCGACGTCACGGAGCGAGAGCGAGCACGCCAGTGCCTGGCGATCTTGGACACCGTGCGCACCCGCATGGGGCATCGATTCAACGTGCTGGACGCCTGCCAAGAACTGGCTGAAGCCGTGGTACCCGGTTTCGCGGACACCGCTGTTGTCGAGGTCATGGAATGTGCGGTCCGGGGCGAGGAACCACCTCTGGTTCCCGTTCCCCAGGGTGCGCTGCTGCGCCTGGCAGCCGTCCGAGGAGCCGGCAGACCTGATCCACCGGCCGGATCCGTGCGGCCCATGCCGGCCTGTGCCCCTTTTGCGGACATCCTTTCCGGCCCTCGTCCCGCTCTCCTGTCGGCCGGCAAGGAAAGCAGGTGGCTTCCTCTCGACCCGGTCAGAGCCGGCATCATTCAGGAGCCGGGCACCTACTCGCTCATCGTGGCGCCCCTGGTGCTGGGTGACGAAGCCCTGGGCGTGGTCACCTTCTGCCGCCACGAACGCCAAGACCCCTTCGTGGAAGACGACCTCGCGGTGGCCTCCGCCGTCTGCGCCCATGCAGCCCTCTGTATCGACAGGGCGTACCGGTACATGCGCGAGTGGATCATCGCGTCCGCTGTTCAGAGCAGGCTTCTCCCCGGACAACCGGCTGACCGACCCACCATCCGGTGCTCCGCCCTGCACGTCTCCGGTGCCGAAGGCGGCGGCGCCTGGTCCGACACCATCGCCCTTCCTGGCGCACGGACCGCCCTTGTCGTCGGTGATGTGGCAGGACACGGCGTCCCTGCCGCGATCATGATGGGCTTGCTACGGACCGCCATCCACACGCTCGCCTCCCTGGATATGCAGGCCGACGAACTGCTGGCCCGCCTCAGCGACACCACAGCCCGTCTCGTCGCCGCGCGAGCCGCCCTTCCCCCCATGGACCCCGCCCTCTACGAGCCACTCACCGCCGGCTGCACGGTCGCGATCTACGACCCGGTCGACCTCACCTGCACCATGGCCCGCGCAGGTCTGCCCGAGCCAGTGGTGATCGACGCAGACGGAACCGTGCGCACCGTGTCCGTTCCCCAGGGGCCCGCCCTTGCCGTTTCCGATACCGCCCCCTTCCCGGCGACGACCGTCTCCCTGCCCGAAGGCAGCACGCTCGCCATCGGCACCGCCGCACTCGCCGAGGACGTCCTGGCGCCGTCAGGCGCACTGCACCACCTCCTGGACGACGCGGGTGCCGCATCGCCGACAGGACTGCGCAACACCATCGACCGGGCATACGCACGACGAGGCCGACCGGACGAAACGGTGCTGCTGCTCGCGCGCACCACGGCACTGCCCCCCGACCGCGTGATGACCCGCGCCCTGCCCGATGGGCCGGAAGCGGCACCCATCGCCCGCAAAGCCGCCCGCCGGCAGCTGGAAGCCTGGGGAGTGGACGAAGAGACGGCGGACACCAACGAACTCATCGTCAGCGAGCTGGTCGGAAATGCCATCCGCTACGGCTCCCCGCCTCTGCAACTCCGTCTGATCTTGGACGAGATGCTGACCTGCGAAGTCACGGACGCCGCACCGAGCGCTCCCTACGTGAAGCACGCCCGCACCATCGACGAGTCCGGACGGGGACTCTTCATCATCGCCACCCTCGCCGACCGATGGGGCATCCGGCACCACAGCAACGGCAAGATCGTCTGGGCGGAGCAGGTCTGCACCACACCGCGCAGGTCCGGGGCATGAGCCTCTGCGAGGCGGCGCGCCTCACAGCCGTGCGGAGCCGTCGTCCGACTCAGGGTGCCGAGTCTGCTCCCCTCCTCCGGGCGCCTCGCCCTTGTCGTGACCGATCTCGTCCTCAGTGATCAGGGAGCTCATCGTCGGACGTCCCCCTCCTGGTCCGTGAGCAACCCGATACCCGGGTAGTGCTTGCGCTGTTTGGACAGAAGCATCTCCTTCGGTGAAGTCAGCCCCACCAATTCGCGCGTGCGTGCGGCAAACGCCCTGGACGACATGGCTGGAGCGCCTTCGTCGAGACACCACGTCTTGTAGGCGGCATGGAGAGCGGTCTGTTCGCAGCGCAGATGTGCAGCCGGCACGCAGGACTCCTCGTATAACCGGCCGGTGTGGTCCTCGGTCTCCGCGTAGTGGTGGTGGCGATCCGTACATGCTTCGGGCCCATGAGGTCGCGATCGCCGGCCAGGTACGCATGCGCACCGTCGACGAGTCAGCTCAGAATGCCGGGGCCTTCCTCGGTGACGAGGATGAGCGGGGTGTGGGCATGCGCCGGGGCCTACAGCTGTGGAGCGGGAGTGGAAGTCCTTGTTCGGATCAGGTGCCCTGACCAGGCCGGTGCGCAGGTCGACGCTCCCGTCGGGCGTGCACAAAGCGTAGGCGTCGGCGTCGAGGAGCGCCGCACTGAGGACCATCCCGGGCGCTGATCTGGCTTGCGTCAGCATGGCGTTGATGCCGGTCGTGGACAGAGCGCGCCGGCGATGCTGATGCAGTGCCGTGGTGGTGAAGACGCCGCGGATGTCCTGGGCGGCGATGTTCTCGGCCAGGTCCCCGGCTGCCCACTTGAGATGCCGCTCGGCCTCGTCCTGGACGAGTCGGCCCGAGGCCACGAGGCCGCCCAGCGTGAAGGCGGCGCGGTTCAACATGTCAGAGAATCCCGTGCCGTGGCCGAGCCGACCGCAGGCGTGAACAGGGGCAAGTGCGGCGGTGAGCATGCGCTGGGTGCTGTCGCAGACACCACCTGCGGCGAGAACCGCTTGCTGTGCGCGTGGCGGCACCGGTCGAGGAGCAGGAACGCCGGGCGCCGGCAAATGGTCCGTGCGTTTGAGTTTTTGGGCCGGCCAGGTGGGGAGCACGGCCGGCTGACGGGTGGTGCCGACGGGCACGTAGGCGCCTTGGGAGGTCGTGGTTCCCGGAGCGATGATGTAGCCACCGTGAGCACGTACATCAACCTGCCAGGCCAGGGCGCGGCTCGGGCTGGAACCCGAGGAGCACCGCCGGCGACGGTTGTCTGCCGCGCGGTACCAGACATGCAGTCCCCCACCAGGGGGCCTCACGCGCAGCGTGTTCGTGTCGTCGGCGGGGCTCGGCTGTCCGCGGCGAGCGGCCAGCACGACGAGTGCATGAAAGCCGTTGGTCAGGCCGGTGAGGTCGACCTGGTCGCTGATGGTGATGCCGGGCAGAATGCGCTCGCGCGAGGGCGGTTGCGCGTCGTGTGCATCGATGTCGAGCACGATCAGTCCAGCCGGGCCGCAGGCGACTCCGATGCCGAAGTCCGGGTGGGCACCCCACCACCGGCCGATGCGACGTTGGTCCGAGGTCGCAGCATGAGAACCGTGGCACCACCGACCCGTCGGCAGACAGGGGCATCCGGTGGATGCATGCGGGTTCGTGCGACAGTCGGCGCAGTTCGCGGCGGGTGTTCTGCGGCCCACGGCCAGCGGGTGTACGGGCCGGCCTCGGCGCGCGTACAGACTGGCCGCCGCCAGGGAGGCAACGGTCGAAGGCCCAGAGGCTGGGTTGTCCTGGGCGGCAAACTGTTCGGCGGCAGCTGTTCTCCCGATCGGCGACGGAAGCGACTCGAAAATGGGTGCGGGCTGCGGACGTCCCTGCCGAGGACGCGAGGCACCTGCGTTTCACGTCCGGAGTCGCGGTGCGGCCGTCGCGAATGTTTCCTTCACGACTCTTCCAGGGCGTCTCGCAGCATGGCCCGCGAGGTGATGCCCAGCTTCGGATAGATCTGGTAGAGGTGGGCCCCCACCGTTCGGTGAGAGAGAAAGAGGCGCTCGGCGATCTGTTTGTTGGTCAGGCCGGAGGCCGCCAGGCGAGCTATCTCGGACTCCTGCGGAGTGAGTTCACGGACCTTGGATCCATCGGTTCGCCGCTTGACGGCACCCGCGGCGCGCAGTTCGCTCTCAGCCCGTTCGGCCCAGGGCTTCGCTCCCAGCTGGGTAAACGTGGCCAGGGCGGCACCGAGAGGTCCTCGCGACTCTGCGGTGGCGCGGGCACGGCGCAACCGTTCGCCATGGGCCAGCTGCACGCGGGCGAAGTCGAACGACCACCGCTCCGCGCCGGGCACGGTCAGTGCCTTGGCGAACAATGCGAGCGCCTCCTGGTCATCATGCGTGCTCAGAGCCGCAGAAGCCTCGGTCAGCAGAGCCTGACGGGAGGAGATCGCGGACACGCCGGCGTCTCGCATCGCACGGACATGGTCCACTGCCTGGGCATGGCGGTTGGTCCGCACGGCTGCATCGACGAGGTCCATCGTCAACCACAGGGCATGCGGCGCGTGGGAGGCGAGGCTGCCCGCCGGGCTCACAGCAGTCGCGTGCGCGTAGGCGTCTGCGTAGTCGCCGCGGCCCAGCGCTGCCGTCGCAGCCGCGTGATGTGCGTAGTGTGCGGCGCAGAAGGCGCCGCGGGGCGTGGCCCAGTGGATGATTCGCTCGGCCGTCTCCTGCGCGTCGTCCGGGTTTCCCCGGGCGGCACTCAGGACGGCGCGGACGTAGAGGAAGTACCACGCGAAGGCGCTGTAGCCGTGGGTCTCACATATCTGGATGCCCTCGTCGGCCAGATGGGCAGCCTCATCCCACATGCCGGTCAGATAATCGTCCAGGCATAGGTGGATCAGGCCTGAGAGGTACCGGCGGGCCGGTCCGCCGTCGCGGCCGTTGCGCACAACGCGCCAGGCCGCCTCACGTACATCGCCCAGCCGGTCGCTGTAGAGGGCCGCCGTACCGGTTCGCGTGATGTGGACGAGATCGGTCGTGCTGAGCAGCGGCGCCATGAGCGCATCGAGTTCCTCCGCGGCTGCTGCCGCAGTACGAGCGGGGTCGGAGAACGTCTTGCCCAGTGCTGACAGCACCAAGGGGGTGTCCGGGGTCAGCTTCTCCACGGCCTGGTAGTAGGGCAGCCAGAGCTCCTCCCGGGCGCCGAAGAAACAGACCAGGGCGAGCGTGTGCAGCGCGTCGACAAGTGCCTTGTTCGCGGAATCGTGCCCATGGGATCCGGTTTCGATGGCATGCACCAGCAGACCGTGGGCCGTCTCGACGTCACCGTCCTCGTTGAGGATGAGAAGAGCTGTGGCGGCTGCTGCATGCAGGGAACTGCTCGCATCCCATCTCGCATGCCTGGTGTCGTCCAGGATCCGCCGGGCGCTGGGCAGCGCTCCGTTGGACTCGGCGCCCACGTAGGCCACCTCCGCGAGTCTGCGGCTGCGGTCCGTGCCCTGGGGGCTGAGGTCCGCGGATCGGAGGAGGGTCCGCATGCCGCCCACCGCGTCCCCGCGGTGCAGCGTGATGCGCGCGGCATGCTCCAGCAGAGCTGCCACGCCTTCGTCCGGTTCCAGGGTTGCCTCGCCCAGATGCCAGGCGCGGCGCTCGACCTGGTCCACCAGGACCTGTGCGAGGGCCGCGTGCACAGCCCGCCGCTCGGTGCTGGTGGAGTTCTCGACGACGGCGGAGCGAATGAGCGGATGTCGGAACCGCAGTCGTCGGGCCTGCTCGTCGATGTGGACGAGCTGATGTCGTTCGGCAGGAGCCAGATCATCCAGGTCGTATCCCGCCCTTGCCTGGCGTGAAGCTGCCTGCAGTACGCCGAGATCCCCCATACCCTCCAGTGCCGCCAGCAGCAGAAGACGCTGAGTCGGCGCGGGGAGCTCGGTGATCCGGGAACCGAACACATTCTCCAGTCGCTGGGTGAGCGGCAGCACGGCAGGGAATTCATCGAGGTCGGGGACCCGCATTTCCGGCAGCGCGGCAGGCAGCTCCAGCAGCGCAAGGGGGTTGCCATGCGCCAACGCCAGCAAGCGTGTACGAGCGCTGGCGGCAAGTCTCGGGTATCTCGTGCTGACCAGATGAGCGGCCGAGTCGTCGTCCAGTGGCTGCAGGCTGTACTCGGGCAGGGCACCGCCGTCGTGGAGACCGCCGGACCCGGTGCGCGAAGCCGCCAGGAAACCGATGCGAATGCCGGTCGCACGGCGCGCGACGAACCCGAGGACGGCGGCACTGGCCCGGTCGACCCACTGGAGGTCGTCGATGACAAGGAGCAGTGGGCTTCCCGACGCGACCGACCGCAGCAGCAGGAGAACGGCATTCGAGACGACGAGTCGTTCCGGCGGAGAACCGCCCTGGAAGCCGAGGGCCACACGCAGAGCATCGCGGAAGGGAGTCTCCAGGTCGTCGATCGCCGCCTGGAAGGGAAAGAGGATCTGATTGAGGCAGGAGTAGCTGCAGTTGGCCTCGAACTCCACGCCGGCGGCCCGCAGTACGCGGATGCCCCCGGCCTGCGAGGACTCGGCAAGGGCATCGAGCACTGCCGTCTTCCCGACACCTGCATCGCCGCGCAGCAGAACTGCCCCGCCGCCGCCTTCGAGACCCAGGAGGCCACGTACGTGCTGCAGGTCATGGTCACGGCCGACGAGCGGACTGGTGAGGTCGGGGGTGTAGGACTCGTTGCTGAGCACTGCACGCTCCATTGCGGTTTGCGGCTCGGATGAACCGGGCGATGAGGTGGCAGCCTGGTGCCGAAGGCGTCACAGGCACATGAGGGCGACGGCGGCAGCCGCCAGGTCGTCTCGGTATCGGTCGAAGCGGTCAGCGGACGGACCGTGCCGACCGCGGGCGGCGTCCCCGCCGTCTGCGATGTTGCGCGGCATGGGGACACGCATTGCGGTCTCTCGGGGCGCCGTGAAGTCGCCAGTGACGCCGATCAAGAAACGAGATCGTCAGTCGACGCAGGCGTTTTGTATGTACGGGTCACACGGACTTCATCAGCACATCACGGAAGGCCGGCCGGGGTCCTCAGGTCTTCCCCCGCTTCCCCCTGCGCGTACCTTGACTGTCACTTCGTCCAGGTCGAGAGCGATGACGGCGGAAGCCGCACATTCCCGCGTATCGGGAGGCCGGACGACGCCGGCAGCCGCGGAAGGGGTCAGTTCGGCAAACGAGTTCAGGGCGACGCGGTATTCCGCAGTGTCGGTGACCTGACGGGCGACTCCCTGCACGACCACGTGCTGATAGTCGAGCGACTCATGAAGTGCGGACCGAGCGAGCGCGAGACCGTCGAGGTGCGCAACAGTCAATGACACATCAAGCCCGCTGTCCTCCCGAGCCCGGCGCAGAGGCGTAGCGCCGATGGGGGCGTCCAGATACAGGCGCCTGCCCTGGCGTGTGTACAAGGTCGGCAGCTCGACGGGTGCACCGTCGCGAAAGAAGCCCAGAAGACCCATGTAGCCCGCGTCGAGAATCGCATGCACGAGCTCACGGTCGTACGTGGCGTACCTGCGACCGTGAATCGAAGCGCAGCGCTCAGGGGTGGTGGATGTGGTGCACACACCGCCACTGACGTGAGGCGAGGAGGAGATGGTCAATCCTTTTGAACTAGTGCATAATAGTTTTTGTGGTAGGAGAATACACGTTCAACGGTCGAGGTGCGGCGGAGATCGCAGCGAGTATCGAACGGGCGATCGGGGACGGCTCGTTGGCTCCAGGGGCCAACCTTCCGCCACAACGAGAGCTCGCTGCCGAACTCGGAGTGAACCCCAATACCGTCGCCGCGGCCTATCGACGTCTACGGGACCGCGGGGTGATCGAGACCGCCGGGCGCCGCGGCAGCCGCGTCCGGCCACGCCCCGTTTCCACCGCACGCGACGCCATCCGCCTGAACGTGCCCGCCGGCGTACGAGACGTCTCTGCGGGCAACCCGGACACGGCCCTGCTGCCCCCACTCGGTGAAGCACTCGCCGAGGCCGCCCGTCGGCACGCACAGCACCCCGTGCTCTACGGACAACCCCCCATAGACGCTGAACTGAGCCGCCTGGCCCGCACCGCCTTCGACGCGGACGGCGTCCCGGACGGTCCCATCGGACTCACCTCGGGAGCACTCGACGCCATAGAACGCGCCCTCGTCGCCCACCTCCGGCCAGGGGACAAAGTGGCTGTCGAGGACCCCGGCTGGGGCAGCCTCTTCGACCTCGTCTCCGGCCTCGGCCTGCTGGCGACCCCGGTAGGGCTGGACGACGAGGGCCCACGACCGCACGATGTGGCGGCGGCCCTGGACCAGGGCGTCCGAGCACTCGTCATCACCGGCCGGGGCCAGAATCCGACCGGCGCCGCGGTCTCGTCGGAACGGGCCAGGGAACTGCGCGCGCTGCTGCGCGCCCACCCTCACGTCCTCGTCATCGACGACGACCACGTCTACGGTCTGACAGACCTGCCGCTGCACCCGCTCGCCGGCAGCACACAGCACTGGATGCTCGTCCGCTCGGCAGCCAAAGCCTTCGGACCCGATCTGCGCCTCGCCGTCCTGACCGGCGATCCCCTCACCGTCGACAGGGTCCGCGGCCGCTACCGTCTCGGCCCCGGCTGGGTCAGCCACCTGCTGCAGCACACCGTCGCGCACCTGTGGCGCACCGGAACCCTCGACGTACCCGCAGTGTCCGCCGCGTACGCCGCACGTCGCGACGGCCTCGTGCAGGCGCTGGCAGACCGCGGCGTCACCGCACACGGACGCAGCGGCATGAACGTCTGGGTGCCGGTGTCCGACGAGACCAGTGTGGTCACCCGTCTGCTGCAGTCCGGCTGGGCGGTCGCTCCCGGTGCACGCTTCCGCCTCCAGTCCGCGCCGGGTATCCGTGTCACCGTCTCGACGCTGACGGTGCAGGAAGTGCCCGGCCTGGCCGACACCATCACGACTGCGGTCCGCTCCCACCGCACCGGACGCTTCGGATAGCCAAGGCCGTTGCGCGGTCCCACCGGCTCGAGGACGCCGGCCCCGCGACGGCTCCGGCAGTGCCGGCACGCGATATCGGGCCGTGGCCCGCGATCCCCTTCAAGCAACCTCGCGGCGGCCGTCGGCGGAGGAGAAGGCGTCCTTCAGCGCGGCTATGACTGCAGCGAGCACCTCCTGCGGCACCAGCGTCACGGAATCGCCCTCGTCCCCTCCACGCCGCAGCACCGTGACCGCCACCCCGGCAGTGCGCAGCGAGCGGTCCAAGGCCGGAAAGGACTCCGCGTCATCGGCGACCAGGAGTGCGGGAGGCAGCCTGCCGAGGGACCGCTCGGCAGTCAGCAGCACTTCGGCACGTCGTCCGACCTCGTGTGTCTCGATCCGAGAAGGCGGGAAGAGCAGAACCTGCTGGACGAAAGCGACTTCGCCGCGCCGCCGGGCAAGGAGTGTCAGATCCACGCAGACGAGACTGCCCGTCGCATCGCCCGCGACGGCAAGCCGACTGGAGTCCAGTCCATGCTCCGCACCATGGCTTGCCACCCAGCGGGCCACCGCGTAGCACTCCTCCAGCACGGCGGAGTGGTTCCTCGCGCAGTCCAGTGAATGCTCCGGGAACAGGACCACCGCGTGTGCCTCGGTGGCCAACGCGCTCACCAGACGAGCGTAGGCATCATCGCCGGCAGGGGCACGGTCCGCGCCGTGCACATACAGAACAGCGGGCAGGCAGGCGGACGCACCTGCGGGGCGCACGATACGCACCGCGACGCTGCTCTTGAGCCCGTTGGAGATGGCAGCCCAACTCTCGTTCACGCCATCGGGTCCACGGTCAGCGGCGTCCTGCGCCTCCTCGATGGTGTCGCCGGGCGCAAGCGAAGCCTCCGTGGACTGTTCGGCCGGCTCGCGGGGCCCCCTCTGGCGACCCATTTCTTCAGGGGGCAAGACCTGATCAGACACCACACACTCCCTTGACGAGGGCCCCGGTCCGGCGCCGGGGTGGGCTGCCGGCCTCCCCTTCACAGATCATGAAGGGCATTGCACCGGCGCGAGTCTGATGGCGATGTAACCGGCGCCGGAGCTTCAGCGCATCGGTCATGTGACTGGGAGAGCGGCGCCGAGGCTCCAGCCGCCGCTCTCACTGGGCGCTACGGCGCCCGCAGACTCCCGCTCACGTCGGCCGCACTCCTGATGCGGGTGATTCTCGGCGGCCGGGGAGGCGCTGTTGTCCTTCGTGTCCGGGTCCCATAAAACTTTTGCAGCAGACTACGCTTGCCATCTTTACTTGCGCACGAGGTAATGCTAGGTTTGTCGCCGTCCTCGACCGTCAGAGTCGACGCGGCACCGTCCGGCCCGATCGGTCCGGCGCAGTGATCGGGAGCGATCACCCGGGTGCCGCCCTCCAGGAATGTCTTGGTGAGAGATCGGCTCTGTACGCCTCCGCGAGTCGCGTGGAGGCCGTCCCCCCACAGGAGCGATGACATGTCCGGCACGTATGCACACTCTTCGACGTCTGTACGCAACCCGTGGGCCGGCTTCGCGGCGGTCTTTGCTGCTTTCTGCGCAGTCATGGCCTTGTCCCTGGCCGGTATCGGCTCGGTGAGGAGCGAAAGCGGGGCCCCTCGCGCAAGGCAGGGCGCCGACTACGTCACGTCATCGGTGCTGCCGTGCGCGGGTGCGGGCCAGGCTTTGACCGTCCGGGGTCCGGTCAGGGGATGGCCGCAGGGCATGTGCGCCGGCCCCGCGCACGCGTAGTGCCGTCACCGGCTCGCCGCGGCCGGCGAAACCGGTCGGCGGCCTGGAGGAGGAAGCCGGGCGGTAGCCCGCCCGGGTCCTCGTGAAGGCTCATGTGCGTCACGCTCCTCGAGCGTGTGCGGGCGGTGTGTTGCTAAAGGCCGAGATCCAGTGCCAGGCAGGAGTACCGGGACCACACGCCTTCGGGGTTGTGGGTGTCGTGCGTCGGGTCTGCCGAAGAGACGGGTTTGTCTGCGGTCGTGTCCTGGAGGCGTATCGGCTCCGGCAGTCTGCCGAACCGCGCCTGACGCAGCAGGGCGGCGCTGTCGGGTGTGTCTGGTGCGTTCGGCGTGTCCGGTGTGTTCATGAGTGACGTCCTCGGTCGTCGAACCGGCCGGTGGCCGGCCGGTGCCGTCCTGGGGGAGGTTTTCCGGCAAGAGCGTCGCCGCGGCGGCGCCGTGTGCTGTGAGTTTGTGCGGCAGGGGGCGGCTGGAGCCGCCGGGGTGCCGCGGTTCGGTCATGGCCGGCAGGGTGCCCGGGTGGTCGCGGGGGCTGTGCCGGCCGGGGTGGCCGGTTGGTGAGGTCCGGCCTGTGCCGGGAAAGCTACCCCGCACTTAGCTTGCCCACAAGATAATTGGTGGCCAGGGAAGTGTGACGTGGATATCGGGGGTATTCGGGAACCAATGCCGCAGATCCCCGGCGCGCGAGGTCTGTGCCACCGCGCCGGGGATCGTTGTGCCGTATCCGGCGGTGCCGCGGGGGAGCGTGGCACCGCCGGGCGGGTTATTTCAGGCCGTAGGCCCGGATGACGGTCTGGCTGATCGAGCTTCCCGTCTCGTCCTCGGCGGTGGTCCGCAGGGATACGAATGACGCGGTGCCGGGTGCGGTCAGGCGGGTCTTCCAGATGCCGTTGTGGTGCCGGGTGTTCTGTCGGTGCCAGGTGGCTCCGTCGTCGTAGGAGACTTCCAGGCGCAGGGCCGAGACGCGGGTCTGCGGGGCGCCGGGTACCGAGGGCGTGAGCGTGAGCTCTGAGGTGCGCCGTGCCCGGCCCTGGGCGTCCAGGTCGGCTCCGTAGTCGAGCTGGACCAGTGCGATGGTCTTTCTCTCCGCTTCTGCGGAGACGAAGGTCCACTCGGTGTGCGTGGTGGGGGAGTAGGGGCCGAAGGCGGTGCTGTCGGCGGTGGCGTCGACGACGAGCCGGTAGGGCAACCGCTCGGGGGGCAGGTCCCAGACGTAGCCGCTGTCGAAGTCCGACTCGGTGAGCAGGGTGGTGCCCTGGTAGAGCGATGTCCGCTGGGACAGGCCGCTGCCGTAGCCCTGGCCTGCGTGTGCGGTGCCGCTGTCGCCCCAGGCGGGTGTCCTGAAGTCGAGCACGCTGCCGTCGTGCCGTACCGGGAGATCCTCACTGAGCATGCGTGGACGCAGGACGGGGGTGAGCCACCGGTCGGTGTGGATCCCGGCGGACGGGTACGACACCGGTTCGGACGTCTGGGTCAGCAGGTTCGGGATGCTCACCTGCTGCTGCCAGGTGTGCCCGTCGCCGGTGGAGACCCAGTCGGTGCGCTTGCCGCGTGCCACGGGCTGGGCAAGGAAGTTCCAGCCGCCGCCGAAGACGTAGGGCGGACGGTCCATCCGCATCTCCGTGGCGGGGGTCTGCTCGCCCTGCCCGAAGACGGTGTCCACCCGGGCCAGGTTGTGCGGGCCCACTCGCAGGGTCAGGTCCTCGGGGATGCCTGCGGTGTGGGAGCTGACCAGGTCGTACAGGTAGGCGGGAGTGGGGTGGGCCGTCGCGAGCAGGCGTACGTGGCCGCCGGGTGACGCGGAGAGCTCGGCGATCAGTGCCTCACCGTCGTCCTGCGTCAGCGATGCGGCCGCCACCGGCCCCGGGGACTGGTAGTCGGTGTCGCCGTACCAGGTGTTCAGCCGTCCCGTCGTGTTGTTGACGACGAGGAGCAGTTTCACTCCGGCGGCCTGTGCGGCCTGGGACTGCTCAACGGGGCTGATGCCGGGGGTGCGGCGCACCACGGCGGTCTTGCCCCGGGCGGACAGGCGGGCGTAGTCGGCGGGTGTGCCGGCGTCCGCGAAGACGGCGTCCATGGCCGCGGTGCCGTCCGGGAGGGGCTTGGCGCCGTTCTGGGGGAGTACGTCCAGCTCATGTCCGTCGTGGGACAGGGTGAGCGGGGTCTGCGGGGCGCGCCACCTGGTGGTGAAGGCGAAGCCCCCGTGGGTCACCTTGTCCGGGGTGGGCTGTGCCCAGACGCTGTCGTGGTCGGGGCCGGTCATCTTGTTCTCGATCCAGTCCCCGAACGTTCCGGGCTCCGGTTGCGCGGAGGCGAACGAGCGCCAGTACTCGACCCTGGTGTTCGTCGGCATGCTCGGCCTGGGCGTCAGCGCCCGTACCTGGCGGGCCTGGGAGGCGTCGAGTGCGACGGTCCGTTCCTGTGTCAGCTCGATCTCCGGGTCGCCCAGCAGGGCCAGGCCCGTGGAGTGCGCGCCGTGCGCCCCCTGCACGTCCTTGAACATCATCACGGAGTAGGTGTCGCGGGGCAGGTGCAGGGTCAGCCCGGTCTGCGGCACGTTGTAGAACTGGAAGTCCGCATCGTGCGCGGCCCTGAGCGTGACCGTGCCGGCCATGGGCCGACCCTCGCGGTCCTTCGCCACGAGCTTCAGGTCGTGGCGTTCGGGTTCGGTGGTGGTGCTCAGGACGGTGTGCACTGCCGCCGTGCCCGCGCTCTCTCGTGCGAGGACCTGTCCGGTGTGGCTGCCGACAGCCACACCGCGCGGGTCGATGGTGACACCCACCGACGCGCTGTCGTGCGCCGGGACGGTGACCTGGTCGGCACCCAGGGCGAACAGCGTGCCGGGACTGTCCTGCCGGTCCAGCGTGAGGTGCAGTGTCACCGCGCTGCTGCCGCTGTTGGTGTAGGTGATGAGGCGTTGGACCGGCTGCGGGTCGGGCGACCACTTGACCAGGCCCGTGTCGACCGAGCCGGAGGCGGTGATCTGCGTGCGGGAGGCCGCGAGGACGTCGGTGCGCCCGGAGCCGCCGCGGTAGGCGGAGATGCCCGCGGTGAGCGTGCTGGTGCTCATCAGGGCGTCTTTGAGCTGCTGCCCGGTCCAGCCGGGGTGCTCCTGTGCGAGCAGCGCGGCGGCACCGGCGACATGAGGCGTGGCCATCGACGTGCCGCTCTTGGTCGTGTAGAAGCCCTCCCCGCTCAGGTACTGGGAGCGCGCGGCCAGCACGTTCACCCCGGGGGCGGTCAGGTCGGGCTTGAGGCCGTCGTCGCCTTCCCGCGGGCCGCTGCTGGAGAAGCCGGCGATCTGGTCGGCCGAGTCCACCGCCCCCACGGTCAGCGCGGCTGCGGCCGTGCCGGGCGAGTTGACGGTGTACGGGCCGGGCCCGGAGTTGCCTGCGGCGATGACGAAGAGTGCACCCGTCTCCTCGCTGAGCGCATTGACGCTCTGGCTCATGGGGTCGCTCTGGGTGTGTGAGGAGGAGTTGCCCAGGCTCATGCTGATGATCTTGGCGTGCTCGGTGCGGGCGGCCCACTCCATGCCCTCGATGATCCCGGATTCGGTTCCGGTGCCGCTGTCGGAGAGGACTTTGCCGATGGCCAGATCGGCGCCGGGGGCGACTCCCTTCTCCTTGCCCTGCGAGGCCGCGCCCGTTCCGGCGATGATCGAGGCGACGTGCGTGCCGTGCCCGCGGCGGTCGGTGACGTCCTCGCCGGGCACGAAGCTGCGGCTGCTGACGATGCGCTTCGAAAGATCCGGGTGGTCGGCGTCGACTCCCGTGTCGAGTACGGCCACTTTGACACCGGTGCCGACGATGCCCTCGTCCCAGACCTGCGGCGCGCCGATCTGCTGTGCGCTGTCCGCGAGAGCCGCCTTCACCTTGCCGTCCAGCCAGATCTGGCGGATGCCGCCGGGCAGGGACGGTGCGTCAGCGCTCTTGCGGTCTGCCGTGCCCTTCGGCGCCGTGACCAGAGCAGTCCACAGGCTCGCTGTCTTGGCCCGGTTCGCGCTCACGGCCTCGGCGTGGACGGACGCGAGGTGCCGCTTGACGGTGATGCCGGGCAAGTCCGTGCCGGCGAGCCGTGACGCGCCTGCCTCGCGGGTGATGACCAGAGGCAGCGCGGCGGCGTGCTCGTCGTCGTATCCCTGGGCGACGAGGCCGGTGACGTTGAAGAGCCGCTTGTCGAGAAGACCTTCGGCGACATAGGCCTCGGCATCGTCGGGATACACGTAGGTGCCTGATTCGTCGGTGATGGTCCGCACCGATCCGGTGGCGCCCGCAGGGCGCTTCACGCTCACCGTGGCAGGCGCTCCACCGGATCCGGGAGTGACGCTCACCTTGTCGCCGGTGATGAGTGTGACGGTCCGGGCAGGTGGGACGTGCTTGACAGGTGCCGGGTCCACGGCCGACGACCGGGCGGCGGGCACCGCCTGGGCGACAGGCACAAGGACCCCGCCGAGCACCGCGATCGCGGCGCCCAGAGCCATCACGCCCAGTCTTCGAGCAGCGGGTTGCTGCACTCTTCCTCCTTGAGAGGCCGCCGTCGGGCCTCATGTGATGTTCCGTCAACTCAGAACAGGCAAAAGCCTGTTGGTCAACGTGGGTCGGTTGGCTGTTCGCAGCTGTCGGAGTTGCTTCGTCGACGGGCCCCGCACCCGCGATGCGGATCGCTTCAGAGCGCCCAGGTACGTGCGCCGGCGTCCGGCGGTGGCGTGAGGCGGCGGGGCCGCTGGACAAGCCGGTCAGCGGCTGCTGATGCTTGAGCAGGTGATGCGGCGTTCGGTCGTCCTCGGAAAGCAACCCCTCTCGAAACATGCGGAAGCATGCCGAGGGCGTGTGGCGTGCCGCGGCACTGGGCCTGGGGCATCACGACGTGCCGCTGCATGCACCAGCCGGGGCCGTTTAGCATGTCGGCTGGCTGGTGGGCTCAGCGTCCCTCTTGATCGCTACGATCTCGACCTGATTCGGCCTGACTCGAACAACGACATTCCGGAAGGAACGCCCCAGGCTGTCATGGTCTACCGCATTCATTTCTCGGTTGAGGATCTGGCCCGGACCCGTGTGGCGCAGGCGCCGATGCCGTTGCACGAGCTGGAGCTTGCTGCGCGCGCCTTGCAGGGCCGCGGTGAGTCGGCCCGTCTGGACGCCTGGCGGGAGCGTGCTCGCGCGCACCTGTCCGCGCAGGCGCGTATGGCTTTGGCTCTCGTGCCTGCTGTGGGGTGGTCGCCGGGTTTCATCAGTCCTGTTCGGGCAGGCACGGTCGAGGAGCTTGTGGAGCGTGTGCGCCGCACGCCCCGCGAGCGGTTGAGGAGGCAGCTGCTTCACACGGCACATCGCCGTCCCGCGCTGCCCGGGTGGAGTCGCCACCTGGCGGACGACGCATCCTTGCTGGCCGAGCTGTGCACGGGGCTCGGTCATCTCTACACATCCCTGCTCGCTCCGTACTGGAGCGAGTTCACCGAGCGTCTGGCGGCGGACCGGGCGCTGCGTCTGCAGCAGTTCCTCACCGGCGGTGTCGAACGGCTGCTGGCCGAGGTCAACCCCCGATGGATGCGGTGGAAGGCGCCGGTTCTGGAGGTCCGTATGGCGAGCGGAGCCGACCGGGACCTTCACCTGGACGGGGCAGGCCTCCTGCTCGTTCCGTCGATGTTCTGCTCGCGCGCCGTCGTCACCGACGGCCGGCCCGTCTGCGTGAGCTACCCGGTCTTTGCGGACCGGCACCCCCGCGAACTGGCCACCCCCGCCTCCGCCGGTGTGTCCGGCCGGGCACGCGCATCCTCGGGGGCGGTGGCACTCCTGGGCCGCACACGCACCACGGTGCTTGTCGCCATCGCAGACCACCAAGGCTGCTCCACCAAGGAATTGGCCGCCCACGCGGGTATCGCACCGGCGAGCGCGAGCGAACACGCAACCGTCCTTCGCCAGGCCGGACTGATCCGTTCCGTGCGCCACCGAAACTCTGTACTGCACAGCCTCACCCCCCTCGGCCTGGTCCTCCTCAACACCCCCGAGAAAGGCTGAGGGACCGCATCACCCACCTGTGCCGAGACCGCACCGAAGACCACCCGTCGCGGGAGGACGGCGGGGTGACGGCCTTCGGGCACAGCCCCCCGACGGCGTATGGACCACGACCGGCCGGCACGGCGTGCGACTCGGCGAAGATCAGCCGTCTTCGGCTCCCCGGAGCGGTCGGAGGGGGGCCTGGACGGTCCGCAACTACTGCCGCCAGTGCCGCCGGGCAGAACAACACCTGCAGGACGAACGAGACGTCCCCGCGCTCCTTCGCCCACAGCATCAGCGCAGCACCCATGCCGACACCCGCTGCCGGGCCTGCCGCCGCCCGGCCCTTCGACGGCCGGAGATCAACTGGACGACACTTAAAGTGTGCACAATCTAATTGCGTCCGTTGAGCTTGCGGAGTACAGTGATGTGAGGCGACAATCCGGCACGAGAAAAGGGGTCGTGATGACAGACACCAAGGCTGCCCCGCGCAACGCCGACCAGGCAGGTGAAGCCTCCCTGCTCCTCGAGGACCAGTTGTGCTTCGCGCTGTACGCGGCGCAGCGGGCGGTCACGAACCGTTACCGGCCCCTGCTGGAGAAGTTCGGTCTGACCTACCCCCAGTACCTGGTGATGCTGGTGCTCTGGCAGCACGGATCCCTCCCCATCAAGCGGCTGGGTACGCTCCTGGAGCTCGACTACGGCACTTTGACGCCGCTGCTGAAGCGCCTGCAGACTCATGGGCTGCTGCGGCGGGAGCGCCAGGTGGACGACGAGCGTACGGTCCTGATCACGCTCACCGAGGAGGGGCGCGAGCTGCGCGAGCGTGCCCGCGTCATCCCTGCCGCCATGGGTGAAATCGTCGGTTTCACCGAGCAGGAGAGCCTGGACACGAAGACCCTCCTCGAGAGGATGAGGGCCAACATCGCCACGGGCGGCTGACGCAGGCAGCCCCGGGCGCTTAGAGCTCCGGACAAAAGCGGGGCCCGGCGGACGGCGCCCGGCACGCACGCTCGCGGCGTTGCCGAAAGGCCCTGGTAGCTCCGCTACAAGGACCTTCCGGCGCCTTGCGATCGCACGCACCGGACACCGTCCGCTGATCGGCCCCCACTTTTGTCCGGAGCTCTTACTGCATCACGGTTTTGGGCGAGGTGATGCGGCGGCCGAGGCCGGGGCCTGCGCCGAAGGCCCGCCCGGCGTCGCACCTCGTACGGAAACGGCCGCTGCCTCGCATGAGCAGATGGCGTGCGCGGCCATGGAAGAGCTGATGCTGATCAGGCACGGCCAGACCGCGTGGGGCCTGTCGGGCCGGCATGCCGGCCGCACCGGTGTTCCGCTGACCGACGCGGGTGAGGCCTCGGCCAGGGCGCTCGCTGCGCGGCTGGTCGCACGCCGACCGGTCGCCGTGTTCAGCGGCCCGCTGAGCCGCGCCATGCGCACGGCCGAGCTGACGGGTCTGACCGGCCTCAGGCCCGATCCCGGCCTCGTGGACTGGGACTACGGCGGCTACGAGGGCCTGGCCGCGGCACGGATCCGGCAGCTGCGGCCGGACTGGGGACTGTGGCGGCCTGTCCTGGTGGCGATCCTGCGGGCCCATCTGGACGCGTTCGGCACGGCCAAGGAAGGACGCGTGTTCGGGAACGAGCGTGGGGCGTGGTCGGCTCATCCACCTATCGGCGGGTGTGGGAGGAAGCGCGAGAGTGCGCGTTCCCGCCTGAGCGCGTTGACTTGCTGTTGGCCGGGCGCCCGTACGACCTGCGGCACGCCTGCATCACGCGGTGGTCGAACGCCGGGGTACCGATCGCTGAGGTAGCCCGGCGGGTCGGCAACTCTCCCGAGGTGATCCACCGGCGCTATCACGGCTGCATCGACGGTCACGAGGAAGCCGCCAACGCGAAGATCACAAAGGCGTCGGAGGAGGACGGAGACGCTGCGTGGCAGTTCGTGTCATCGCGCTGCGAGGGCGGTCCAGGAGACTCCGGCAGCAGACAGAGGCCTGCCCGTTGTGCGGCGCTCGGGCTCTTCGACGCCGCCCACGTGCCACCGGCACATCGACAGACACTGAGGCTCATTGACCACCTGCCCAGAGGAGGGGTCCCGGCCCCGTGGCGGACAGTGCCATGGGGCCGGGGCTGTAATTCTTCCGCTCTCAATGCCCGGCGGGTGCGATCGCCGGCTGCAGGGACCTGAGGTCGTAGACGTTCTTCGGGGTCACGATCTGGGTGATCGCCTTGGCGGACATCGTGCTCGGGGAGACGCCCCGGTAGCGGACGTCGGTGTTGCTGTGGATCACGAGGGTGGCCTTGGCCGCGGGGAGGTAGACCATCACGGTCTGGTAACCCGGAAGGGAGCCGTTGTGGCCGATCCACCCGTGGCTGTTGAACATGCCCAGGCCGTAGCCTGTGCCCTCGAGGTCTGTCGGCAGGAACTTGGTGCGCTCCTGTTGGGTGGAGTACTTGAGCAGGGAGCCCTTGGCGAGCACCTGTGCCCAGTGCTGCAGGTCCGTCGGGTCGGAAATCACTGCACCGGCCGGACCGCCGATGGAGTGGGGGTTCCAGTCGGCGGCGTCCTCGACAATGTCCCGCTGATCGGTATAACCCTCGGCGTGTGGCGTGGGGAACTCGGCGCCCTTGGGGTAGAAGGTGTGCCTCAGGTGCGCGGGCTGCATGATGTGCTGCTGCAGGTAACGACCGAGCGACTGACCGCTCACCTTCTCCACCACCATGCCGAGCAGCAGGGTGTTGGTGTTGGAGTAGTGGTACTTCGTCCCGGGGGCCGGGGAGACCGGGTACTTGAAGGCGTAGGGAAGGAACTGTTCCAGCTTCCACTGCCGGTACGGGTCGGTCAGCGAAACGATCGTCCAGTCGTTGTCCTCCATGTACGAGGCGAGGCCGCTGCGCATCTCCAGCAGGTGCCGCAGCGTGATCCGGTCGCCCTCCGGCACACCCGGCACGTACTTGGAGATCGGGTCGTCCGGTTTCAGCTTCTTCTGGTCCACCAACTGCAGCACGGCGGTGGCGGTGAAGGTCTTGGTGATGCTGCCGGCCCGCATGTTGACGTGCGTCGTCATCGGGGCCTTGGTCTTGGTGTCCGCCACCCCGAACGCCCGCTCGTAGGTGCCCTTGCCCGGAATTGACAGACTGGCCACCACGCCCGGCACCTTCGCCTGTGCCATCACCTGCCGGATCGCACGGTCGAGCTGGGCCCGCACCGCGGGGGTCAGCTTCCGTGCTACGGAGGCCGGCTTCGCCGTCTTCACCGACACGGCCGCAGGCTGGTGCCCGGCCGAGTCGAGGCATGGGCCACCGGGCTGACGGCGAGCAGCACCCCGGTCGCCACAGCGGCGTTGCGACGACGGGTAACTCGACGACAGAGGCCTCGGATCACGGAATTCTCAGACATGGTGCGCTCTTTCTCAGGCTAGTGGGCTCGGCGGGCCCCGAACTCCTCCAAGTCTCGATCCCGTCCACACCTGCACAGCTCGCCCAAAGGGACCCTTCTCGGGCTCCGCCTCAAGGCGGAGACCAAGCGGGCGCTCCTCCCGAGGGATGGCCCGCGGACCTTACGAGAGGCTCGATCGGCCCGGGGAAATGCGCCATCAGCGGTCGCCTGTGGTCTGGATCTTTTATGACGTCGTTTCATGTGGTGAGGCGGCGGTGGCATATGAGGGCTGGGGCAATGCCGGCGAAAGCCGAAAAGTGCTGCGGCTCGCGCACGGCAACCCGTGCAAGCGGCTCCGCCGGCCGGTCCCCGCAGTTGCGCCGGCCCCCGCCCTGGGGCCGTACCGGAGCGGCCGGAACCACGCGCGGGAACACCGCTCGCACCCTGTTCGGCGGCACCACGTCCCACCCATGTCCTCACGACGCTCGGCCCGGTGACCGGACCCGCCGAAACGATCACACGGCAGACGGCAGACGGCAGACGGCAGACGGCTGCGGCCTGAGCGCGCACGGGCTGGTCGATCGCGCGACGTGGCTGCGAGGCCTCTTCGTTTCCGTGCGCGGACAGCAGGCCTGATCGGCAGGGACCTGGGCCGGGGATCGGATTCTTACGGGAGCACGTCCCGGACCGTTCGGTGGTCCGCAGGCCGGCCGCGCACGACTCTGCGGCGGCGCCTGGTCGGACCGCCACGGCGGCCGCGGGGTATGCGGCCGGTGCGTGAACCGGTGACGCCGCCGTGCGGCCGGGCATGAACGGACACGGCAGCCCCCAGGCACCGGCGGCCGCACCGCCTCCTACCACGCCTTTTGCTGTGCACTAAACGCCCCCTCTTTACTCGTGCGCAAGGTAAGTGCTACGGTAGATGCCGTCTTCGACCGTCAGAGTCGATGCGGCGCTGTCTGGCTTGATCGGTGCGGCGCGGTGATCAGTGCAGATCATCGGGTGCAGCCCCCAGAAGCGCCCTCGGTGAGGGACCCGACTCTGTACACCTCCGCACATCACGTGGAGGCCATCCCCACAGGAGCGACGGTATGTCCAGTGCCCATGCATATGTCTCGATGTCTGCCCACGGTCGGCTGGTGCAGATCGCGACGGTCTTCGCTGCTTTTTGCGCGACTCTGACCCTGTTCCTGGCCGGTATCGGCACCGCGAGGGCCCACAGCGAGGCTCATCGCATCGCGCAGGCCAGGAACTACGTCGCGTCGTCGATGCTGCCGTGCACGGGGGCGGGCCACGGCCAGGCCGCCCGGGGTCCGGTCAAGGGGTGGCCGCAGAGCCTGTGCGCCAGCCCGGCGCAGTCGTAGGCAGCGCCCCGCGGCGCACCCGCGTACCCGGCCCGCACGGCTCTCCCGCACACGCCTGCTGTCGAACATCTGCCCTTCGCCTCCGCCCTTCCGGGCGGAGGCGAAGGGCATCCTGCCCGTAGCCGTAGCCGTAGCCGTAGCCGTAGCCGTAGCCGTAGCGGCATGGCCGGCATCGCCCTGCCGGGCGGCGAAGGTGTCCGGCCTGCCGCCGGAGGGGCGGGGAGCCGGGCCTGCGCAGGCCGCGTAGGACCGGCCCTCACCGGCCGGCAGGGGCCCGTGAAACAGCAGCCCGTGGTGGTCGTGCGCAGCAGTACGGACCGCAGCCGCCTGTTCTCGGACAGGTGGGGGTGTCAAAGAGCCAGCAAGGCCTGCTCGACCACTTCGGTCAACGCCGGATGGATGTACAGCACGCCGCCGGCGACCTGGTCCACCGTCGTCCCCAGGGTCATTGCCTGGATCAGCGGCTGGATGAGCGTCGCGGCCTGGGGGCCGATGATGTGGGCGCCGAGGACTGTGCGATCGGCCGGACTCGCCAGGATCTTGGCGAAACCGGTGGTGTCCTCCAGGGCCCAACCGTATGCGGTTTCACTGTAGTTGCGCACGCTCACCAGGTAGTCCGTCTTGCGGCGGCGTGCCTCCTGCTCGGTCAGGCCGACGCTTGCGATCTGAGGGTTGGTGAACACCGCATGCGGGGCCACCCGATTGGTGAGTGTGCGCATGTCCTGCGGGCGAAGGATGTTGTGCTGCACCAGACGTGACTCGGCATTGGCCATGTGCTTGAGCTGGAAGTGGTTCACCGCGTCGCCCAGTGCCCAGACTCCCGGAACCGACGTGCGGTAGGCGCTGTCGGTCACGATGTGTCCGTGCTCGTCGAGTTCGAGGCCGCCGGCCGCTGCGTCGAGCCGGTCGGTATTGGGTCTGCGGCCGACGCAGACCAGCAGCGAGGCGGCCTGGACCGTGTGCGGGCCTTCCGGACAGGCCACCTCGAGCAGGACTCCGTCCTTGTGCGGGGTGACGGAGGTGACCGTGGCATTGAGCAGAACGCGGCTGCGTTGTGCCGCGAGTTCGGTGAAGCGCGCCGATATCTGCTCGTCCTCCGCCATCAGCAGACGCGGGCCGCGCTGCACGATCGTGACATCCGTACCGAAGGCGCTGAACACGTGACCGAACTCGGCCGCGATGAAGCCGCCCCCGAGCACGGCCATGGAGGTGGGAAGCTCCTCGATCCGCATGATGGTGTCTGAGGTGTGGTATTCGACCGAGTCGAGGCCGGGAGTGTCGGGAACGATGGGGCGTGAGCCGACTGCGACCACGAACGTGTCGGCCGTGATCCGTTCGCCTCCCGCCTCCAGCACCTTCGGGGCGACGAAGCGGCCCTCGTCGACGTATATGTCGACTCCCTTTTTCCTGCGGTATTCGACGGCGCTGCCGTGCAACGGATCGATGCGGCCGAAAACCCGGTCACGGACGGCCGTCCACTCGACGGGATCGACCTGAGCGTGGACGCCCAGGCGTGCCGCCGACTGGGCATCCTCCACCGCATCGGCGGTGAGGACGAACATCTTGCTCGGGATGCAGCCTCGATTCAGACAGGTACCGCCGAAACGGTCCGGCTCCACGATGGCAGTGCGAAGGTGATCGAACTCTTCGTTGAGCAGCATGTTGCCGCTGCCTGTTCCCAGGATCACGAGATCGTAGTGCCGCATGCCCGCTCACCTTCCGTCGACGAGATGGGGCGCATGGCCATGAGCGCATTGTCGTCCTGATCTCAATTCTGTCCGGTGAGTCCCATTCCCACAAAACAGAGGATCTGTCCACGCGCCCGGACCCGTGCCCCGGTTCTCTCAGCCCGGCCAGGCGAGGAAAGGCCCCGGGGCCGGGAGCTCCGTATCGTCCATCTCGCCTTTGGCAGCGACGCCGAACAGGGCGGATCCATCATCGCTTTCGGTCCAGGACCGACGGGGGAGTCCTCTGTGCCGTGAGGCGGGCAATTCGGCAGCGTGCTGCGGCAATTGCGAGCCGAGGGAGTGCGGCGTGGAAGGCGGCCGTGAAATCAGGGATGCGCAGCGGAATGCAACATCCGGCCTGCCGGCCGGGGCGTCGCCCGGCTCGCAGACTTCGTCGTCTACAAGGCCGGGCGGGCAGGCGTGCCCCTGGTCTTCGTCGGTCCCGTGTACATGTCGCAGACCTGTGCCGCGTGCGGTCACGTCGACAAGTGCAACCGTGTCGACCAGGGGCTTTTCATCTGCCGGGGGTGCGGGGTCGTTGCCCACGCCGACCGGACGCTTCCCGCACCATCCCCACCCGTGGCGAGAGCGTGTGGAATGCGGGGCGTGAGTCACGCCGCCCTGCCACCCCATAGGGGTGTCCGGGCGGAGGAGTCGGCCCAGCAGTCAGTTGGACGTTGCCTCCAAGCCCGGTCCTTGAGGACCGGGTCAGGTTGACGAGTGGGTACGCGCGCTGTCGGGCAGCCGCCACCCGGGCCGCGGGAAGTGGCAGGTGTAGCCGTCGGGATAGCGCTGGAGGTAGTCCTGGTGCTCGGGTTCCGCCTCCCAGAACGGGCCGGCCGGCACCACCTCCGTCACCACCGGACCCGGCCACAGGCCTGATGCGTCGACGTCGGCGATGGTTTCCTCGGCGACCTGCTTCTGAGCTGCGCTGAGGTAGAAGATCGCGGACCGGTAGTCGTGCCCGCGGTCGCCGCCTTGCCGATTCCTCGTTGTCGGATCGTGGATCTGGAAGAAGAACTCCAGCAGAGTGCGATAGGTCGTCCGGCCCGGATCGAAGAATATTTCGATCGACTCTGCGTGGAGTCCGTGGTCGTGGTAGGTGGGGTGAAGTGTGTCGCCTCCGCTGTATCCCACGCGGGTGGCCAGGACGCCGGGGAGCGCGCGGATCAGATCCTGCATTCCCCAGAAGCAGCCGCCCGCGAGAAGTGCCCTTTCCCGGGTGATGCTCATAGCTGATGTTCCCTTCGATGATTCCGTGATGACGGTTCGGGCCGGGGCCGGGTCTGCCGCGCGCCGGCCGTTGTCCTGTCTGTTCTCAGGCCGGGGACTGCTCCGGTTGCCTCCCCTCGGGTGCGTGCCCGTTGTCGGACCGGGGCTGCACCGGCTTGTGCAGACTGACCGTGCTGCCCTGTTCCTCGGCGACGAAGGACCGGGCGAACTCGGCGAGCGCCGTCTCCTCCTCGGCCCTTGCCAGTGCCTTGCCTGCCAGGGCGTTCGGATGCAGATCCTCCGGCTGGAATCCGGAGAACTCCGGGCCGAGTTGCGTGCGGATCTCCGACCGGGCGGTGTCGGAGATCGACCGGACCTTGCGGATCAAAGCGGATGCGTCGGATATCACCCTGGGCAGTTTCTCGGGGCCGATGACGACTGCCGCCACCACGAAGACGGTGAGGATCTCGAGCGGACCCATGTCGAAGAACATGCGTGACCTCCAGGGGCGCTGTTCGCGCGAAGAGCGGATTCAGCCGCTGCAGGGGTGACTTCAGCGGACGGAAAGCGGTGCGGCCTCGTCCGGACCGAGGGTTGCCGACTCCCTGCGGGCGCGCCGTCTGTCATGGAGCCAGGCGACGGCGCACGCGGCCGCGTACAGAGCGGTGATGGGCGCGGCGAGCGCCAGCATGCTCAGCGGGTCGCTGCTGGGCGTGGCGATGGCGGAGAAGACGGTGATGCCGATCACCATGTGGCGCCACCAGCCCGCCATGCGGCGGGCGCTGACGGCGCCGGCCAGATTGAGCATGACGAGGATCAGGGGCAGTTCGAAGGACAGCCCGAAGACCACGACCATGCGGGTCGCCAGGTCCAGGAAGTCGTCGACCGGCAGGATGTTCGTCGCGTTGCCCGGGGTGAAGGAGATCAGGACGCGGGCCGTCGTGGGAAGCACGGTGTAGGCGAGCACGGCTCCGGCCAGGAACAGGGGGATGCCGCTGCCGAGGAAGGCCAGTGCGTATCTCTTCTCCGCGCGGTGCAGGCCAGGGGCGAGAAAAGCCCACAGCTGGTAGAGCCACACGGGGCTCGCACCGATGAGACCTGCGGTGATCGACACCTTGAGGGCCAGAGTGAAAGGCGCCAGAAGACCGTTGGTGGCGATGATCCCGCACCGTTCGGACGCTGCGGTGCCGCCCGGGCCGGCAGCGGCGCAGCCGGGCAGAGGATCGATCATGAAGTCGACGAGCTGGTTGTAGAACAGGCCGGCGACGACGGTGGTCACGGCCACGGCCCCGATCGCCTTCAGCAGGCGGTTGCGCAGTTCCCGTAGGTGACTGGTGAGGGGCATGCGCCCATCGGGGGCGTGGGGTGCGGCTGAGAGCACGAGCAGACCTCGCTTCCTGTCTCGCGGACGCCTTCGAATGTCAGTGCGGGGCGGTGGCGTGCCGGTCCGGCGCGCTGTCGGCGGACTCGCGTGCGGCAGGCGCGACACGCAGGGAGCGTCCGGAAGCGGCGTGGCCGGTGGAGCCGGCCGCATCGGAGGAGGCCTCGGTGGAGCTGTCCTCCTCGCGATCGCGCATGGCCTTGGTCTCGCTCTTCAGGATGCGCATCGACTGGCCGAGCGAGCGTGCCATGTCGGGCAGGCGCTTCGCGCCGAAGATGAGGATGAAGACGACCAGGATGAGCAGGATCTCGGGTGTGCCAAGCTTGCCGAACATGCTGGATTTCCTTTCGTGGGGGAGCGCAGAGCACTCCCTGGTTCGGTGTGCGCCGGGGCGCCGCCCGCGGGCGGCAAGATGAGCGTGTGCGGAGTGTGCTTCCTCGGTCCGGCGGGGGAACCGGGGCAGGGCCGGTCGTGCACGGCGCACGTCACGCAGATGCCGGCGACTGTGCCGTCACAGGCTGGTGCCTGCTTCACGGCAGCTGCGTCCAGCGGCCCAGGGGATGTGCCGGGGATTGCGGGACAGGGCCGAGCAGCCTCGAGGTTCTGTCACCCGGCCGCGTCCTCGAGAGCTCTAGCGCAGGGTACGGAAGCCCGCGCGGACTTCGCCGGCGAACAGGTGCGGCTGCTCCCAGGCGGCGAAGTGGCCGCCCCTGCTCACCTTGTTGTAGTGGATGAGATGGGGATAGGCCTGCTCCGCCCAGCTCCTGGGGGTCTGGTAGAGCTCGTCGGGGAAGACGCTGACGGCGACCGGAAGGGTCACTCCCTTGGCGGCGAAGAAGGAGAACTTGTTCTCCGCGTAGAGGCGGGCGGAGGAGACCCCCGTCTTCGTCAGCCAGAACAGGGTGATGTTGTCCAGGACGTCGTCCCGGCTCAGCCCGCCGGGGTGACCGGCGAACGCCCGGGAGATCAGATCCAGGCTGGCGGCGTCGTGGTCGAGCATGAACGAGGCCAGGCCTACCGGGGAGTCGGTCAGCGCGGTGAGGGTCTGCGGGCGTGAGCCCATCAACTGGGCGTAGGCGATGTGCTTGTACACGAAGGCCACTTGCTCGCAGGCGTGCTTCTCCTCGGTGGACAGGCCCTCGGGCAGCGGCTTTCCGGACTGTAGGGCCTTGTCGACGGCGGGCGGGACGATGCCGGGCATGTTGGTGTGGATGCCCAGGAGTCCGGCCGGTGCCTGTACCGCCATGAGGTCGGTGACCACGGCTCCCCAGTCGCCGCCCTGGGCGACGTACCGGGTGTAACCCAGGCGCTTCATCAGCTCTGCCCAGGCGCGCGCGATACGGTCCGGACCCCAGCCCTTCTCGGTCGGCTTGCCGGAGAACCCGTAACCCGGCATGGACGGGATCACGAGGTGGAAGGCGTCCGAAGCCTTGGCGCCGTAGGCGGTGGGGTCGGTGAGCGGTTCGACGATCTTGAGCTGCTCGACGACCGAACCCGGCCAGCCGTGCGTGACGATCAGCGGCAGAGCGTGCTTGTGCTTGGAACGGACGTGGACGAAGTGGATGTCCAGACCGTCGATCTCGGTGATGAACTGAGGCAGCGCGTTGAGCTTGGCCTCCACCTCACGCCAGTCGTATTCCGAGGACCAGTAGGCGGCGAGTTTCTGCATGGTGGCCAGCTGCGTGCCCTGGGACTGATCGCTGACCGTCTCCTTCTCCGGCCACCGCGCCGCCTCGATGCGCCGGCGCAGGTCGGTCAGGTCCTTCTGCGGGAACCGGACGCGGAAGGGGCGGATGCGCGGATCGGCGGGCAAGCCGTGGCCGGCCGAGCTCTCGGCCGCCGAGGCGGGCTGGGAGGCGAACAGGCCGAGGGAGCCCCCCAGCGTCGCGGCGGCCGCAGCAGCGGCCGAAGTGGAAAGAAAGGCCCGGCGGGGGTGGGGCGGAACGATTTCGGACATGACGATCTCCTGATGTCGATGCGTGTACGGATGAGGGGCACAGCCGTTCCCGGCGGCCCGTGCGACGCCTGCCCGGCGTGGTGGACCAGCGGAACGGGCGGCGTCGGAACCGAATTCGGCGACTGTCCGCAACCGCGGCGGATCAATCAGTTACGGAATCCAGTACATCTGGATAGTGTTTTTTATTCAGGTTGTCCGGCTTCGCCATTGAACCTACGGCGCACTTAACTTGCGCACAAGCAAAACGTGAGCGTGTGAAGTGTGGCAAAGTGAACATCGGGACGGGGCATAGTGGCAGCCCGCCGCGGTCCCGGCCGGCGCGCGGCGAGGACTCCGTCTCGCCGGCGCTCGGCTCGGGGCCTGCGGCGGCCAGGGCCGACGGCCCCGCAGGTACCGCTCAGGGGGCGTGGGAAGACTCCTCGGCGGCCGGAGGGTCGTCGTCCCCCGCGACCAGGCCGGCCACCACGGCGTCCCAGTCCACCTGGTCGAGTTCCGTACCCGGATGGACCAGCGCATAGGTGCCCAGCAGCCAGTCGCGCAGCCGCTCCAGATCCATCTCGAACAAGCACGACGCACCCCGGACCTCCAGGCGCATGTGCAGCACCCGGCGCGTGCGGCAGATGGACGGCCACAGCCTCGTGTCGCCCATCCCGCTCGGCTCTTCGGTGCCGTCGAAGAGCAGATCGCGGGAGAACGCCCACGTGACGACGCGGCCGTTCACGGTCTGCAACTCCAGCCACACCGCCAGCGGGTCCGCCTGCGTGTAGTGGAACGTCGCCTCGTGCGGGACGCGGACCGAAGGCCCGAGGATCCGGTCGAGGCGCAGCGAAAGCGATCGGCTGCGGGGAGCGGGCAGCACAGCAAACGGACGGCCCGGCTGCTGACGAGGCATGTGACACCCTTTCGAGGCGCGGTAACTGCCTCCACTTTCACTTCCCCGGCGTCTGCCGGGCATCGGTCAGCTGACTGCGGCCATGCCCTAACCCCCGGCAGGGGCGATGACCGGGCGAGGGGGCAGTGACAGGGGCGGGCCCCGGCCGGGACCTGTCACGGCGGCCGCTTCCACGGGCTGCGCCTGCTGCCGGTGACTGCGCAGCCGGCCGCGGGTCCCCATGCGGCTGCGCCCGGAGGGCCGTCGCCGCCGGTCCTGCCGGGCGGCCCCCGGGCGGAGCGGGGGTGTCCCGCCCCCGGAGATACCTACCTCACACACTCCAAGCACGCGATTACCTTGTGCACGCTTTAAGTGCGGGCTAGGCTCCTGCGGCAGGATGAACCCCGGCGAACCAGTCCCGTTCCCGGGCCCGGCCGCCGATGAGCAGACAGCGCCGTACCTCTTTTCGGGCAACCGGCCGACCCCCTGCCTGCCACAGCGCCCTCGGTAACCCGGCTTCCGCCGGGACACCGGCGCCGCCGGCCCCGGAGCGCCGAGGCCGGCGGCATCCTCCACGACGGCGCGGGCCGGCCCTGTCTGCCGCCCCGCCCCCAACGCCCCTTCCTGCAAGGGCGCGCGAGCCAGCCACCGCGAGCCGGAACGGGCTCCTTCCACCACCACTTCACACGAGAGGTCGAATTCCGTGCCGTACGAGATCGAAAAGCCCGACCAGCAGTGGCGCGCCGAACTCACCCCGGCCGAGTACCGGGTCCTGCGCCGTGCCGCCACAGAACTGCCGTTCACCGGCGAGTACACCGCCACCACCACAGAAGGCGTCTACTCCTGCCGCGCCTGCGGCGCCGAACTGTTCACCTCCGCAGAGAAGTTCGACTCCGGCTGCGGCTGGCCGTCCTTCTTCGACCCCAGAAGCACCGACGCGGTCGAACTGGCCGAGGACCGCTCCTACGGCGTGGTGCAGACCGAAGTCCGCTGCGCCCGCTGCGGATCGCACCTCGGACACGTCTTCGAGGGCGAGGGATTCCCCACCCCCACCGACCAGCGGTACTGCATCAACAGCATCTCGCTGCGCCTGAAGCCCCAGACCGGCTGAAGCCCGCACCCGGAGCCGGAGTACGGGCATCCGCGCCACCGGCCGTCGGCCCGCTGCCCGTCGGCCCGCCGGCACAAGAACCCGGCGCATGAGCACGCAAGCGGGCCAAGGCCCACCACGACCCGCACCGGCGACCGCGCCGAACGGCCGGACGTCGGATGGCAGAGGTGTGCGCCGAGACGGCCGCGTCAGGTTACCTACCGTCCCGCACATCCCCCTTCCACGAGCTAGGTCATCCACCCGATGCCCCGGATCCAGGCACGGCCCAACATGAGAAGGCACCGGGAAACAGGCACCTCGAAAAGCCGCAACCGGCAACAGAGACAGCCCCGTCCCCGCCGCACTTTCCAGGCGTCGAGAAAACCACTTCCGACCCGCCCCCGAACGACCATGAGGAGACCACTGTGTCCAACACACCCGCTGTCCGTCCGTTTGCTGTGGAGTTCTCCGATGCGGATCTGGAGGATCTGCGTGCACGGGTGAGGGCGACGCGTTTCCCGGAGAAGGAGACCGTCGACGACCAGTCGCAGGGCACGCAGCTGGCCACGGTGCAGAAGCTGGCCCGTTACTGGGCCGAGGAGTACGACTGGCGTCGGGTGGAGGCGAAGCTGAACTCCTACCCGCAGTTCATCACGGAGATCGACGGGCTGGACATCCACTTCCTCCACGTGCGTTCCAAGCACGAGGACGCGCTGCCGCTGATCGTGACGCACGGCTGGCCGGGGTCGGTGGTGGAGCAGCTGAAGATCATCGAACCGCTGACCGACCCGACCGCTCACGGCGGTGACGCTTCGGACGCCTTCCACGTGGTGATCCCGTCGATGCCGGGCTACGGGTTCTCCGGCAAGCCCACCGAGAAGGGCTGGGGCCCGGACCGGATCGCGGCGGCGTGGGGTGAGCTGATGAAGCGTCTGGGCTACACCAAGTACGCCGCGCAGGGCGGTGACTGGGGTGCGATCGTCACCGATCTGATGGGTGCGCAGGAGCCGCAGGGCCTGGTGGGCATCCACACCAACATGCCCAAGGTGATCCCGGCCGACATCGATGCCGCGCTGATCGCGGGCAATCCGCTGCCGGAGGGGCTGTCGCTGTCGGACGAGGAGAAGGCCGCGGTGGAGCAGCTGGACTTCGTCTACCGGCATGTCTACTACGCCTACATGATGGGTTCGCGGCCGCAGTCGCTGACGGGGCTGGCGGACTCTCCCGTCGGTCTGGCGTCGTTCATGCTCGACCACGACGCGGCGAGCCTGGCGCTGATCAGCCGGGCGTTCGACGGAGTGACCGAGGGTCTCACGCGGGACGATGTGCTGGACAACATCTCGCTGTTCTGGCTGACGAACACGGCGGTCTCCGCGGCCCGGCTGTATGCGGAGAACACCACGTCGTTCTTCGGTATCAACGATGTGAAGCTGCCGGTCGCGGTGAGTGTCTTCCCCGACGAGCTCTACCAGGCTCCCAAGAGCTGGGCCGAGCAGGCGTATGTGAACCTCGTGCACTACAACCGGCTTCCCAAGGGCGGCCACTTCGCCGCCTGGGAGCAGCCCGCACTCCTCGTCGAGGAGATCCGCACCGGCCTGCGCAGCGTCCGCTAGCCGACTTGCGCGACCGCGAGAACCGCACCCTCCGGTGCCCACGCGTCCAGCCCGGACGCATGGGCACCGGCCGCCCGGGCCGTATACCTGCCGCACCCGTCCGAGGCGTCCAAAGCCGTGACCACGGCGGTGACCGGTGCGGCCGTCCCTGCGGACGCCCGTTCCGGACTGTCTGCCCGTGCAGCGATCCCGTGGTATTTCGAATCAAGGAGTGCAATTTTGCCGGGCTTTGCGCAGCGGAGCGGGACCAGCGGCCCGACTCGGGCCCTATTGGGGGCAGGCAGAGAGCAGGTGTCACGATGACAACCCCGGTGGCGCCGGTGCTCCGCTCCAGGCGCGCGTGGGTCCGGGCGGCGGTCGGGTCCCTGGCCGGCGGTCTCGCTGCGGGTGTGCTGACCAATCTGTCCCAGGGCTGGCTGCCGTGGCCCTGGGGCCAGACAGCCAACTCCGGTGCCGTCTGGTGCGTGGTCGCGTTCGTCGCCGGTGCCGTGCCGGCCGGCCGGGTGTCCCTGGCCGCCTGCGCGGTTGCCGGCCTCCTCGCCGAGAGCGGGCTGGTCGTCGGCTACTACGGATACGCCGAGTTCGGCCGCGACGGCATGGGTGACGTCTATGCGCCACTGATCTGGATGGTCATGGCGCTGGTCGCCGGACCGCTCTTCGGCGTCGCCGGCAGGTGGTGGCGGCGCGGGCAGGACACACGGCGCAGGATCGTCGGCCTGGCGGCCGTCGCGGGCGTCTTCGGCCAGGAGGGCATCCATTACGCCTGGGTCCTGCACTACGCACCGCAGGCATGGGCCTGCCTGGCAGTCCTGGTCCTCGTGCCGCTGACGATGGCCCGAACGCACCGGGAAGGCGCGCTGACGCTGCTGAGCGCCGCCCTCTTCTCACTGCTCGCCCACGCGGCCGTCAGCCTCGGATTCCTGAGCCGGGTCCTTGGCTGATCCTGCGCGCCGTCCGCTGCGACCGCAGCCCGAACCGTACCGGCCTGGCTCACGCCGTGACCTCGCTCCGCGCGGGCACCGGCAGAAAACCGTGTGACGCACGGCGAACCGGACTGCAGCGAAGGGGCGTCGGCCAAGCCGGCGAAGCCGTACCTGCCGATCGGCAGATACGGCCGACCTCCTCGCGCGGTGCCGCAACGCCCTCGGTGGTCGCCCGGCGTGGCCCGGCGGGCATGTTCCTGAGCAGGGCGGACTCCACGCTGACCCGCGCGCATCACGACACGGCCCCACCGCGGTGGATCCGCGCCGGTCGCACCCTTCTCGCCGCCGACACCAACGGGCGTCTGCCGCGCACACGATGCGCCTGTCTGCCCCTTCTCGCCGAAGGAGAGCCCACCACGTCAGAAAGGACCCCGGCATGACCTGCACCACGGAACCCCACGAGCAAGCCGGCCCGGAGCACTCGGTCGACCCCCACGCGACACCCAGCCGCCCCCGGCGCAGTGCGGCCCGTGCCCGTGCAGAGCCATGGCCGAGCACCTTCACCCTCTGGTCCTGGGCCGAAACCGTGGTGACGTCGGGATACGGGCCCGGTGACCTCTTCACGGCTGAACCCCCCGTCACGGACCCGTGGCCCGTCCCCACCGCGGCAGGCGTGTCGCCGGGGGAGCCGGACCCCGTACGCGCTGCCGGACGAGACAGGAACCACTTGATGACCACGCCACACGACCTGCTGATCACCGTCCTGGAGACATCGGCCCCGCGCCGCGTCTTTCCGGGTGATCTGTCGCTCGCCCTCGCGGGAGCCGAACTGATCGATCTCCTCGACCACCCCACCATCCGGCTGGACGGCGGCCGTATCGTGCCCGGTCACCTGCCGCAGCCGGCAGATCCCCTCCTGACGCAGGCCGCCGCCGGCTTCGTCAGGGAGGAACCGTACGAGCTGGTCGACGACTGGCTGTGGCGCAGAGGCGACTTTCTGGCGCGGGCCTACATCGCTGCTCTGGAATCCCGGCACCTCCTCGTACGACGGCGCGGCACCTTCCTGCGCGGCAGAAGGACGGAACTCGCCGATTCACCCGAGCGCCGACGGGCAGCCAAGCGCTGGTCCGATGCCGAACCTGTGCTGCACGCCCTTGCCGCAAGTCTTGGCATCGGCAGCGAACGGACTCCACGACCGCCCGGCATCACGGACTACGCCGTGAACACCGTCCTGGCCGCCGTCCTCACCGCAGTCGAAGAGCTCCAGGCGCAACGCCGTCGGCGGGACGTCGAACAAGCCGCCTTCGACAGCCTCTGGCGCGGCCTGGAGTGACGTGCCCCGGCGCATACGGCCGAGCCCCTGCCGGGCCGGTCGCCGGTTGGAGACGAACGGCGCAGCACACCCGTGCCCGTGGGGGTTCCGGCCGGTCGCACGCTGTCCCGCCTTCGGCGCCGAGCGGGATCTGTGACGCTGACGCCGTCATCGGTCGGCAGGACCTGGACGCGGCCCGCCAACGGGGCAGGCCGGGGGAAGACCCGTCTGCCGACGTCCACACGGTCCGGCGGGCGGAGCGGGGCTCGTAAAGGACCGGCAGCCGACTGGCCATCGTGCACGGTTCGATGACCGCCGACGGCTGTCCCGCAGCGCGCCTCGCTGGGCGGGCAGCCCCGCAGACCCCGCCTCGAACCGCCGGGCGGCGGGGCGGGCCGCACCCGAGGGCACACCGTCCGGGCGGGGCAGGCGCCGGGATCACTGCTTGAGGTCGGCCATGAGGGCTCGCATGTCGTCGACCACGGCCGGCTGGTACGCAGACAGGTCGGGTGCCGCCGGTCCTTCACCGATCGCATGGTCTTCCTGCTCATCTTCCACCGGCTGTTCAAGGAACACGGCGCCGATGTCTCCTACGGGATGGTCCGTCACTACGTCGCGGCCCGGGCCCGACATCCTGGTTGAGTCGGGCAAGGCCGTACACCGCGTGTTCGCCTCGGCCGGTCAGGAGGCGTTCTTCGAAGGGCACGTCCACGCGCTGCGGACGCTGGGCGGGGTCCCGCGGAGCAAGATCCGCTACGGCAACCTGAAGGCGGCCGTCGCCCGCGTGCTCGGGCTGTGCCGGGCGAGGGTGGAGACGGACCGGTGGATCGCGTTCAAGTCGCACCATGGCATCGATAGCTTCTACTGCCGCCCGGGCATCGAGGGCGCCCACGAGAAGGGTCGGGTCGGTCGCTGGTCGGACGTCTCAGCCATGGGTGTGCCTGGGTGGGCGCAGGCCTCCTGCAGCGCCGGCCGAGGCGGCCCCTCAGATGATCGGGCACCTGTCGGAGAAGGAAGCCGGGCCGTCTGTCCGGCGATCATGCGTCGATCGTCCGGAACAAGGCGCGCTTGTCGTAGGTCGGTGGTGTGTCGGCTTCGCAGGCCGACCCCGGTTGTGGGGGTCGCGCGGGCCGTGCCGGGTGAGGTGTGCGGGGAGCCGGGTGGGACGCAGGGGGAAGGGCCCCCGCCTGTGGCGGGGGCCCTTCGGCCGGCTCGGTGTCGTGCGGGTGTCGAGGGCTCCCGTGGCTCGCGCGATCCCGGTTCCAGGGGGAGGACGGCGCGGGCGTCGGGGTCCGTACGGTCGTGCCTACTTCGTCAGGTAGGCGTTGATGATGGTCTGGTCGACGGCGTTGTCCTGCCGGTCGACGGCCTGGGTCTTGAACGAGACGCTGCCGCCCGCTGTCGGGTTGGTGAGGTGTACCCGGCCGTCGCGCACGGTGGCCGTCTGCCAGGTGGTGCCCTTGTCGTAGGAGACCCATACCGTCAGGGACTTCAGGTTCTGGCCCGCGGCGGCTCCCTTCACGATGACCGGGACCCGCACCTTCGCGCCCGCCTTGCCGGTGTTGTCGAGGGACAGGCGGGGGGTGAAGCGGACGACCGAGATGGGCAGCGTGGTGGTTTTCGGGGTGTAGGCGGAGGAGAACGTCCAGTCCACGGTCAGGCTGCTGGAGACGTCGGCCTCGGTGCTGCGCTCGACCGAGACGTTCAGACGGTAGTCGGCTCGCTCGGTGCTGGCTGCGGGGTAGAAGAAGTCCATCGGGTAGGGGCTGCGGCGTACCAGTTCGCCGTTGCGGTAGAGGCTGGTGTCGGCAGCGTCCACCCGTGTCTGGTTGCTGCTGGAGTTGCCGGCCCCGTCGGAGAACAGCGGGAGGCTGCCGGTCATCGTGTCGCCCACCCGGATCAGTTTGGCGCCTTCGGGCAGATCGGGTCCGAAGACACCCACGTTCAGCACACGGCGGTAGGAACGGCCCGGCTCGAACGTGTTTTCCGTCGTGTTGTAGACGGTGTCGAGGTGGCCGTCGGCCCCCCTCTGGCGCAGGGACAGCCACCAGGTGCTGTCCGGTGAGAGCAGGTGAAGGGTGGTCGTGGAGGGCAGGGAACGCTCGACGGTCACACTGCCGCCGCCCTGGGCGGCCAGCGAGAGGAATCCGGTCTTGTCCTTCCCGGACGCCCCCAGCCCCGTGCGGACCTCGGCGAAGTCGCCTGTGCGGGGGTGGGCCTGGAAGCCGGTGACGTACCGGTCACCCTTGGGCTCGTAGGACGCGTCGTAGTCGTCGTGTCCCTGCGCGCCGGTGGAGAAGGCGGCCTCGATGCGCTGCTTCAGCGTGTCCTGGCCAGCGACTTCGGGGCCGACGTGCGCGGTGCGCAGTTCCTTGGTGGAGTCGAAGAAGGCGAGGAAGGTCGGGCCGGGGCGGCCCGCCTGATCCACACCCGCGCGGACGAAGCCGGAGGTCTGCTGGGCGGCACGGTCGGGGACGGTGACCCGGACCGGCTTGGTGGTGCGCGCGTCCAGCGTCACCGTGGTGTCCTTGGTGACGTCGAGGTTGGGCTGGTTGAACCAGTCCTCCCCCTGGCCGTAGGAGCCGGTCGGATCCACGCGGAGCGAGGCGTTGAGGTAGTACCGGCCCTTGGGGACGCGCACCGTGTACGTGTTTGCGGACAGGTAGGAGGCGCCTCCCTCGAGGGGACCGGACAGGCCGGCCAGCGTGGCGTCCCAGGCGTCGACGGGGGCGGGTTCGCCCGCACGGTCCAGGGGCTTGACGGTGACGTTGTACATCTCCGACTCGCGCTCGACGGCCAGCGCGGTGGCGACGCTCTGCCCCTCACCGGATGCGGTGATGCGTCCGGTGAAGCGGCCTGCCGTGTCGCCGCCGAGCCGGGTGTCGGCGGTGACCTTCACGCTCGCCTCGCCGTGCGCGGGGACGGTGACCTGGTCGTCGGCGCTGAACATCCCGCTGGGCGCGGGACTTTGGTCGGGCGCGGTGGCGTCCACGGTCAGCTTCAGGGTGATGGGGGCCTCACCCGTGTTGTGGTAGGTGAGGTGTCGGGTGAGCGGCTGGTCGTCGGTGTGCGGCCAGCGGGCGAGACCGAAGGAGAGCGAGGTCTCCTTGGCGAAGACGCTCTGCTTGATCGCCTTGCGCAGATCGACGCGGCCGGAGCCCTGCTGGAACGCCGTGTACGCACCGGGCGTGGTCGACGCGACGAGCGCCTGCTTGATGTCGTCGCCGCTCCAGTCGGGGTGCTGCTGGGCGAGGATGGCGGCAGCGCCCGCGACGTGCGGGGTCGCCATGGAGGTGCCGCTGAGGGCTATGTACCCGTCTGCGACCGGGGTGCCGGCGCCGGCCATGAAGCTGTCGTGCGCGGCCGCGGCCCCGATGCCCACACCGGGCGCGGTGAGGTCGGGCTTGATGCCGTCGTCCCCGACGCGCGGCCCGGTGCTGGAGAACGGGGCGAGAACCTCCTGCTTGTCGACCGCGCCGACGGTGAGCGCGGCATCCGCGCTGCCCGGCGTGCTGATCGATCCGGCTCCCAGTTCGCCGTTGTTGCCGGCCGCTACGACGAAGAGGGTTCTGCTCCCGGCCGACAGCTTGTCGACCGCCTCCTCCATCGGGTCGATCTCCGGGGAGTCGTAGGCGCCCAGGCTGAGGTTGGCGACGTCCGCCTTCTGGGCCACGGCCCACTCCATGCCCGCGATGATCTCGGACATGCCGCCCTGGCCGCTGTCGTTGAGCACCTTGGCGTCCAGGAGGCGGGCGCCCGGCGCCACACCCTTGTACCTGCCGGCGGACTTGGCGCCGGTGCCCGCCGCGATGGACGCGACATGAGTGCCGTGGCCGAACCGGTCGTCCGTGGTCGGCGAGTTGGAGAAGTTGTGCTCGGCGGCGACCTTGCCGGCCAGGTCGGGGTGGGTGGTGTCGATACCGGTGTCCAGGACGGCGATACGTGTGCCGGTGCCGTCGTAACCGGCAGCCCAGGCCTCGGGTCCGCCGATCTGCGGAACGCTCTTGTCGAGCGAGGCCTGAACGATGGCGTCGAGCCATACCGACGCGATGCCGGGCGCGGTGGTGCGGCCGGTGGCGTGGGCGGAGGTGTCGGTCAGGGCTGACCACAGGGCTGAAGTGCCGTTCGCGGGCGCACTGATGGCGTCGGCGTCGATACTGGTCAGCCTGTGCTGCACGGCGGCCCCGGCGGTGTTGCGCAGGGCCGTCCTGGCCGCCGGGCGGGCCCCGTCGTACATGACGATGAGTCGCAGGCCCGTGCGCTGAGCGTAGGCGGAAGCGCTCTGAGCGGTCATGTCGAACAGCCGCCGGTCCAGGCGACCGCTTTCGACCAGGTTCCGCGCATCGCGGGGAATGGCGTAGGTGTGGCCGCCGACGCTCTCGACACGAAGAGGTATGTTCTCCCGGCCCTTGGCGGGACGTACGGACAGGACATCGCCCTTGCCGTTGACCAGGATGCGGTCGCCGGTGATCAACGGTATCCACCGCTGTGCGGCGGCGGGCCCGGAACCGTCGGCGTCCAGGGCGGACGGGAGAGGCGATCTGGAGTGCGATGGCGAGGCCGGCACCGTACGGGTCGAGCCCGCGAGCGCCAGGGACGCCGACGGCGTGGCCGCCACCAACAGCATGCTGAGCCCCACGAACGCGCCGAACGCAGGTCTCTTGGACGTGGACTTCACGAGTTCCTCTCGCTGGACGAGCCTTTCCACATGCCGGTGGGCATGAGGAGAGGATGCGCAAGCAGCTTTTGGCTGCACCTTTTCCTTGGACGGCCGCGGGCCGCACGTGATCACATTGCGTCGACCCCGCACGACCTGTGGCCTGTTGCCCGACGCATCAGCCAGTCGTGCCGACAGCCGTCCAAGCCGCTTCACCGGTGGCCTTCAGCACCCACGGCGCGGCTCGCCGCGCAGTCCCACCCGGTGTGCGCGCCTGTGTGCGGCGGCGGTGTGAGAGACGGGGCGTGGGGCAGGCCCGTCAAGGGCCGCCGGTGCTCGGGCGGGTGATGAGGTGTTCGGCCCTGCACGCAAGCACCCCCTCTCGAAACGACCGGAGCATGCCGTGGGCGTGGTGTGTGTGCCGCGTCGAGCCTGGGGCATCACACCGTGCCTGGGCACGCACCAGCTCGGGCCATTTACTATGTCGGCCCGACTGGTGGACCCAGCCTCCCTGTTGACCGGCACGATCTCGATCTGATTCGGCCTGGCCCGAAGAACGACATTCCGGAAGGACCACTCCAGGCTGTCATGGTCTACCGCATACATTTCACGGTTCAGGATCTGGCCCGCACACGTGTGGCCGAGGCGCCGATGCCGCTGCACGAGCTGGAACTTGCCGCGCGAGCGCTGCAGAGCCGCTACCGGCCCGCCCGGCTCGATGCCTGGCGCCACCGTGCACGTGCCGGGCTGTCCGCCCAGGCTCGCGTGGCACTGGCCCTCATGCTTGTCGTGGGATGTTCGCCGGACTTCCTCAGCCCGGCCAGGGCGGGCGGTGTCGAAGAACTTCTGGAACAGGTGCGCAGCACACCTCGCGCACACGTCAGGACGAACCTGCTGGAGACGGCACGGAGTCGTCCTTCGCTGTCCACCTGGACCCGCCGTCTGGCCGACGACGCCTCCCTGTTCGCCGAGCTCTGCACGGGACTCGGCGACCTCCACACCTGCCTGCTCGCTCCGCACCGGGACCGGTTCACCGCACACCTGGAGGCGGACCGGCCGCTGCGCCTGCAGCAGTTGCTCACCGGCGGTGTCGAGCAGCTGCTGACCCAGGCCAACCCCCAGTGGATGCGATGGAAGGCGCCGGCTCTGGAAGTCCGCATGGTCAATGGAGCCGATCGAGACGTTCGCCTGGACGGGGAAGGCTTGCTGCTCGTCCCGTCGATGTTCTGCACCCGCGCCATCGTCACCGACGGCCCGCCCGTCTCGGTGAGCTACCCCGCCTGCCCGGACCGGCACCCCGGTGATCTCACCGTCCCTGCCACCGCGCCCGGCCGCTCACGCTCCGCCGGCGCGTCGGCCCTTCTGGGCCGCACGCGCACCACGGTGCTCACCACCGTCGTGGAGCACCCGGGGTGTTCCACCAAGGAACTGGCCGCTCGCGCGGGAATCGCACCCGCGAGCGCCAGCGAACACGCCACCGTTCTCCGCGAGGCCGGACTGATCCGCTCGCTGCGCCACCGCAACTCCATGCTGCACAGCCTCACCCCCCCTCGGCCTGGCCCTCCTCAACGCCGCGGAGGAGGGCTGAGAAGCCGCGTCGGCTGCTTCGGCCGTGACCGCACGGGTTCACCGTGCCCCGGTCCGTCCCCGCGCCGGCCGGCCGTGACCGACGGCATGCGTGAGCCGATGCCAGGCCGGGGCACCACGCTCGCCCTGCCCGCCGACCGGTGCCGATGCCTGCGGGGGACGCGCAGACGCTCCCACCGGCGGTGGGTCACCGCGCCCTGCTCGTGAAGCCCACGCCGAGTGCGGGAAGTCGCTCGTCTGCGCGTGGAACAGACGGTCACCCGCCCGTGCCGGACACGCGTGGCTCCTCGTCGGACCACCACAGCCTGGGCTGGTCCGGGGGGCGAGTGGCGGGATGGGAAGACTGGGCCGGTGACAGCCCAGGACTCGACGGGGGACGATCAGCTCATGCGAATACGACGAGAGGCTCGCTGGGTCTTGTGGGGGCTGTGGCTTGCGTGCCTGGTGTTCTCCGTCTGGTTCTTCACGAAGGTGATCACGTTGTTCCTGCAGGCCGAGTCCTGGTGACGCGGCGAGGTGTCGTGCCACTCCCGTGCCAGAACGGACGGGGACCCACAGAGAATCCAGGTTCACCAGGGTGCGAACCGCCCCATGCCGCCCAAGGCAGGGATTCCCAGGTCACGCCTATGATCCCCCGACCTCGCTCCTGACGAGTCGGTGCGTGACAGCGGGTGGGGCGTGCTGGTCCGTTCGAGGACCGTTGCTCAGACTTGGGCGGTGCGGTCGGAGACGAGGTTGGCGATGGCGCGGTAGGTGTCGGGCAGGCGGTCGCGGCTCAGGCCGGGACAGCCGTCGTCCGGGAGGATCTCGACGTCGGGGAAGTACTGGAAGCAGATGGCGATGCCTTTGTTGCGGACGGCCGTGGCGTCGTGCATCCGTCCAGGCCGCGGGCCATCGGTCCATAGCGTGCGGCCTTGCCGGTCGGCGATGACGGTGGCCTTCATCGTGTTCTGTTTCTTCTTGCCCAAGATGAATGCGCGTCGACCGCCACGTCTGGCCGGTGGCCGGCGGACCTGGATCTCGGTGGCGTCCAGCCGGAGCTCGACGCCTTCGGCCTGGGCGTGGGCGAACACATCCGTCAGCGTCCGAAGCCGCAGGTCGGGACGGTCGGGGACCGCGCACCACCTTTCGGCCAGGAGTGTGCGTACTTCTGCGATTGCGCGGGTGATGGTGGAGCGGTCGACGCCGAACAGCAGGCCGAGCACCGCGTGCGGCAGGTCGTGGCGCAGATGGATCAGCGTGGCCACCAGCCTGTCGACGAACACCCGCTGATGCCGGGTGCCGACACCCGCGGCCCGCTTCCTGACCCCGCCTCGTGCAGCATGACGGCGGCCCTCGAGGCCGGCCTGCCACGACACGGCCAACTCCTCGATCAGACACGCGAGATGACGTCGAGAGATCCCCGTGAACAGCCGGTGCACCAGCACCGCCCGGTTGACCATGCCCGCCACAGCCGGATCATGCCACCCTCCAGGCACGACGCCGCACCCGCTATCACGCACCAACTCGTAACTGGCCCAAGAGGTCGTGACCACCGGTCCAGGAGCCCAGCCCTCTCCAGATCAGTCCAGACAAAGGCAGAAAGGGTGACCTGCCGGGTCCAGGAAAACCCGGTAGGACGTACCAGGCTGCTCCGGGTGCTTGCCCGCGCCAAGGCCGATCACTGCCACCTCGGCAGCATCGAGGTCGTCAACGATCACATCGAGGTGCATCTGCTGAGGCCTTTCCTGGCCCGGCCGCAGCGGCGGAGTGTAATCAACCACCTTATGGAAGGAGATGCACTGGCCGTTCTCAGCGCAGACGGCAGCCCTGTCCGAGGAGACGTCAACCTTCCAATCCAGCATCGATCCATAGAATCGAGCGAGCACACCGGGGTCGGGACAATCGATAACAGTGAGAGGCAAGAACAGTGAGAGGCAAGCGAGCGATAGCCATAAGGGCCACGCTATCGACGGTCGCGGTGAGTACGCCTCCAGTTCCGTAGAAACGTGCGGGGAGGCACCGTTGTACGGCTGCTGTAGCGCGATCACGCACACAGATCCATCGAATCACCACAGAAGGTGATGCACCGCAGGGGCACATCCCTACAGTTCGAACTCGCAGATGAGGCTAAGACCGCGTCCTACGTGATGGCTCGCCCGCGCATTCCCTGCCTGCGGCAGCCGCGCATCCGGCCCCTGCCGGGACTGACAACTGCCAGTTTGCTGAGACCAGATGGGCGCCGTCGGGCCCCTTTCGCATGCCGACGGGCGCCCCACCCAGGCGCGGGGGACAGGCGACGTGGCGTCCGCCGCGGTCGGGTCCTCTCACGCGACGGCGGTCCGCACGGACTCGAAGGCGGCCTTCAGTCCCGTCAGCCGCGCAGGAACAGCGGCAAGGCACGCCGCAGGGCGAGCCGGCACACCCGGCGACAGCCGCCGCCGAAGCGGGCACACCCGCTGAGGTCTGCGGGGGAGGGTGATCCGGACGGCACTTGCAACACGAAGGCTGGGTGGATGAGTTGGGTACCGGGTACGCCGGTGCGGACGCCGGCCTGCGCGTACGGCCGGAGTCCGCGCGCCTGCTGCCGGGCCCGGCGGACCACTGGGGCTGAGCCCGGCTCGGGGTGAGGTCCTGCTCAGCCCTTGGAGCCGGTGCCGGCCACGACGGAGGCCGCCGCGTCCTGCTCCGGAACCTCCTCGAAGGCGACGTTGCCCATGCGACGGTTCATGGAGCGCATCAGCGCCCAGACGGCCAGGGCCATCGCGGCGAAGACGACGAAGCCCAGTGTGCCGGGGGTGACCTTGTTCTCGTCGACCTCCATGGCGAGGGGGACGAGGTGTGTGAGTACCTGGTTCGCGATCATGAAAGGCATTCTGGCGGACGGCGCGGAGAGGCCGTCCCCGGGGGAGGGGGGATCGACGAGGGACTCGGCCGACTCGTACCTCGGCCGACCGGACCTTGCCTGGAGTCGGACACGCATCCGAGACCTACAGGCCGACTCGCCCGGTGCTCACGACCGTTGGGTGACGGCGATGCACACGAGCACGGCGACGGCGGTCAGGGGAGCTGCCGGCGTCAGGTGTTCGCCCAGCAGCAGCACCGACCACACCAGGGTGAGCAGCGGCTGGCCCAGCTGCAGCTGGCTGGCCTTGGGGATGCCGATGAACGCCATCCCCCGGTACCAGACGACCAGGCCCAGGAACTGCGAGCCCAGCGCCACCCACAGCACACCGGCGATGCCGTGGGCGGTGAAGTGGACCGGCTCGTACGTCAGAGCCACGGCGGCGGCCGGCGCGCTCAGCGGCAGGCACATCGTCAGGGCCCAGCCGATGACCTGCCAGCCCGGCATGACCTGCGCCAGCCGGCCGCCCTCCGTGTAGGCGGCCGCGCACACGAGCAGGGCCCCGAAGAGATAGGCGTCGGCGACGGTGAGCGCCCCGCCGCTCTGCCCGATCGTGAAGGCGAGCACGGCCACGGCGCCCGCCACGGCCGCCAGCCAGAACCTGCGGGAGGGCCGGCTGCCGGTACGCACGGCCGAGAACACCGCGGTGGTCAGCGGCAGCAGCCCCACCACGACGGCGGCGTGCGCGGTGCTGGAGGTCTGCAGGGCGAGCGTGGTCAGCATCGGGAAGCCCAGCACCACGCCGAGGGCGACCACGGCCAGCCCCGGCACATGGCGCCGCTCGGGCGGCCGTACCCGCAGCACCAGCAGGCAGCCGCCCGCGACCAGCGCGGCGAGGACGCAGCGCACGGCCACCAGCGACCAGGGACCGAAGCCCTCCAGGCCCCAGGCGGTGGCCGGGAAGGTCAGGGAAAAGGAGACGACTCCGAGGGCGGCCAGCGCGGTACCGAGGGCCCGGTGCTGCTGCGGAGCGCTCACTGCTATCGGGGTAGAGGCAGTAGCGCTACTCTCTATGCTCATAAATGAGCGTAGCAATGTGAGTGAACTGCCAAAAGAGCTGGATCACATGCTCAACCGCTACCTCCATTGGCAGGTAAGTGCTTTCATCGCCTGTCCCTGTCCCTGTCCCTGTCTCTGTCCCTGACGCCGCCCGCCGAGGGCGCAGGACCGGTGCCGCTCACGCGACCCGCCGCTCCTCGCCCGGGCCGAGCCCGGACCCGCTCGGCCTCATCGTGCGGTGTGGCAGGCGGGCGCCCGCCGCTTTCACCGGCGTTCCAGGGCGAGCCGTCGGCGGGCAGCTCCGGCCGGGGGAGACGAGGTACCGGCGCAGACCGGGGTGTCCGTAAGAGGTCCCGCCAAAGGTGCTCGGCGTGCCGGTGCCGCTCGTGGACGCGCGCAAACACCCCTGCCCGGCGGTGGGGTTACGGTCCCTGCGCGCGAAAGCCGCGTCAGGTGCGAGGAGTTGGTGATCCCTGCGTGACAGGGGCGCTCACGTGCCTGTCCGCAAGGTACGAGGCCCCTCAGCGGACCTGGACGGTCTGGGGGCGATACTTCCGTAATGTCGTTATTCGGGTCAGGCCGAATCAGGTCGAGATCGCAGCGTTCGCAGGTGAGGGTGATCGCACAGTCAGCAGGAGTCGACGGCGCACGGGCACCTGAGCAGCCACGAGTTGGTCATGCGGTCGGATGGCCGATGCAAGGCCGGGCCCGGGTGCATGGTCGGCACATGTACCCCCGGACGGTGGCGGAGGGAGCCCGGCAGCGTACGTGCTCTTGCGTTTCCGCCTCACCCGAGGGGTCTCCTTGCCCAGCGTTCCTCTTTCCCGGCCAGGGCCGATCGCGCCTGCCGCGGTTGCCGCTCTGACGACAGGGGCCATACCGGCCACCGCCGCGGTACCGGCGGACAGCGCTCCTGTGCCGTCCGGCGGCGCCGTTCACCAGCCGGCAGCGAGCGGCGGCACGCACCGCGTCCCTCTGATCACCGGTGACAAGGTCATGATCGGCACCGCCGCCGACGGTTGGGTTCGTCACCGGGGACACCCTCGCGGCGCCGCTGCACATCGACACCGCCCGCAGCACCCAAGCCCGTCCACCTGACCGGTGTGGCGTCGGCCGCCCGACAGACCCGCAAATGGCCTCTGCCGGACCGGCCCGCATGCCAAGCCCCCCGCGGTCCGGCAACCCGCCGGCCGGCCAAGCCACCTGTCGAAAGCGTTGGGAGCGTTCCGTCACAGTCATGACCGCATCGGCGACATCCCCCGTGTGCAGCCGCCCCCGCTTCGTCGGGCGCGACGCGGAACTGAGACGTGTGACGGACACGCTGCAACAGCCGCCCGCACTGGTGCTGGTGGAAGGAGAGGCGGGCATCGGCAAGAGCCGCCTGGTGCAGGAGGCCCTGGCGGCGCTCGCCCCCGCCGGCCCGCGCACGCTGGTGGCGGTGTGCCCGCCGTTGCGCGAGGCGCTCACCCTGGGCCCGATCGTCGACGCCGCCCGGCAGGCCGCCTCCAGCGGCGCCGAGGTGGCAGCCCTCCAACTGTCCGCGCTGGCCGGCACGCTGCGGCCGCTGTTCCCGGAATGGGCGCACGCTCTGCCGCCCGCACCGGAACCGGCGACCGATGCCGGCGCCGCCCGACATCGGCTGATCCGGGCCTTCACCGAACTCCTGGACCGTCTCGGAACCGACGTCCTGGTCGTCGAGGACGTCCACTGGGCGGACGAGGCGACGCTGGAGTTCCTGCTGTTCCTGGCCTCTCGCCGACCCCTGCCGCTCACCCTGGTGATGACCTGCCGTCCCGAGGAGGTACCGGCCGACTCCCTGCTGCTGAGGCTGTCCTCCCGGGTACCGACGGGCGCCGGTACCAGCCACGCACGGGTCGGCCTGAGCGGACTCGCGGTGTCGGACACCGCGCAGCTCGTGTCGTCGATGCTGGACGACGAACACGTCTCCACCGAGTTCGCCACCTTCCTGCACGACCGCACCGAGGGCGTGCCGCTCGCGCTGGAAGAGTGCGTACGACTGCTGCGGGATCGCGCCGACCTGGTCCGGCGGGACGGCGAATGGATGCGACGCACCCTCGACGAGATCGCCGTGCCACCGACGATCCGGGACGCGGTCACCGAACGGGTGGCCCGGCTCGGGACCGACGCCCGGCACATCCTGTTGGCAGCCGCAGTCCTGAGCGATCCGGCGGACGCGGCGACACTGGGCACGGTCAGCGGACTGACCCCGGCCGGCAACGGCCACGACGCAGGCCTCAGAAGCCGGACGGGCAATCCGGCGGACCGCGCCCCCGCTCCGACCCCAAGGCCCGCCGCCCCCGTGGCCGAAGCAGTCGCATCAGCCGTCGGCGACGCGCTCCGCAGCGGCCTGCTGGTCGAGGACGGCTCCGATCCGGGCCGTATCGCCTTCCGGCACGCGCTTGCCGCCCGCACGGTGTACGACCGGGCGCCGGCGTTCGAACGGCGCGCCGCCCACAGCCGCGCCGCCGCACTGCTGGAGAGCGCCCGGCCCCGACCCGTCGGCCGGCTCGCCCACCACTTCCGACAGGCCGGCGAGATCGTACGGTGGTGCGAGTACGCCGGACAGGCGGCCGACATCGCCCTCGCGTCCGGTGACCACGTCAGCGCCCTCGCCTTCCTGCACGCACTGATCGACGAACCGGCCCTGCCCGCGCAAGCCGTCGCCCCCCTGGTGCGCAAGATGCCCTTCCAGGCCTTCACCGGCTACACCCGGCGCGCGGACATCCTGGCCACGCTGCGCGCCGTCCTCGAAACAGACCGGCTCAGCGCACCCGACCGCGCCGAAGTGCGCGGCCAGCTCGCTCAGATCCTCATCCAACTCGGCGAGTACGCGGCCGCGGCGGCGGAGCTGGAACCGGCGATAGCCCACCTCGCCGACGCGACCTACACCGGCGCCTGGGCGATGACCGCCCTGGGATATCCGGTGCTGAGCGGGACATGGCCGGCCACGACCCACCTGCGCTGGCTGGAGCGGGCCCGCGAGCTTGCCGCCGGTGCGCCGCTCTCCCCGCACGAGCGGATGTCCCTGCTGGTCAACCGTACGACCGCACTGCTCGAACTCGGCGAGGAATCCGGCTGGGCGCACGCCGCGGAACTGGGCGAGGACGAGTCGACACCACAGCTGGCCCTCCAGCGCGCCCGCGCCGAACTGAACATCGGCGACTCGGCGATCCAATGGGGGCACTACGCGCAGGCCAGGCGGCGGCTGACGAACGCCGTCGACATCGCGGACCGGCACGCCTACCAACTGCTCGCGGACCTGGCAGGGGTGACCCTCCTGCACCTCGACTACCTGACCGGCGCCTGGCAGGGCCTGGCCGAGCGGGCCGGGCAGTGGTCGCACGCGGCCGAAGAGCCCTTGTGCCGACTGCAGGCCCTGCTGGTGCTGGCCCAGGTGAAACTGGTGACCGCGGGCGCGGACGACGAGGTCGACCATCTGCTGCAAACGGTGCGCCAGGAGGGCGAACGCCGCGGCGCCGTCGGCCTGTGGCTGGAGCCCGCCGCGGCCCAGGCACGGATCCGGCTCGCCGCGGGCGACACCGAGGAGGCACTCGCCCTGACCGAGGACCCCATCCGTCTGGTCATGCGCAAGAGCATCTGGCACTGGGCGACCGACGTCGCACCCGCGCGCGTGGCGGCACTGACCGCGGCCGGACGGCACACCGAGGCCGAACACCTCGTGACCGCCTTCGACGCCGGACTGAGCGGGCGGCGCGCACCCGCCGCGCAGGCGGGACTTCAGGAGTGCCGGGCGGTGCTCGCCGAGAACCGGGCAGAACTCGATACGGCGGCGCCGGCCTGGGCCGATGCCGCCCAGGCCTGGGCGCAGCTGCCGAGGCCGCACGCAGCGGCACGGGCGCAGGAAGGCGCCGAACGCTGCGCGGCCGCCGTGCGCAGCGGCCGGCGCGGCGGGCGGCGAGGATACGGCAACCAGCTCTCGCCGCGGGAGTCGGAGGTGGTGCGGCTGGTGCTGCAGGGCCTGACGAACCGTCAGATAGCCGTCGAGCTGTCGAGATCGCCCAGCACCGTCACGGCGCAGTTGAAGTCGGCCATGCGTAAGAACGGGGTGACGTCCAGAACGGCGCTGGCCGTACAGGTGACCCAGTCGCGCAGCGTCTGAACAGCCGCAGCCGCAGCCGCAGCCGCAGCCGCGGACTTGTTCGTGCACGTCCAGGCATTCTTTAGCCCATTTGACCAATCGATCACGGCTGCCTGCCCGACCCATACTCGCAGGCACCCGGCGTTCGCCCGGGGACAGCAACTGAGGGTTGTTCATGAGTGAGGGCAAGAACATGAATTCGAGCGAGCGTGAACCTCACGGCGAACGGGACGAGCCGCAGGACGCGGACACCGAGGACGCCGACCGCCAGGAGCCCTCCGGCTACGAACCACTCTGACTCCGCCCCGCCCCGCCTGAAAGGTCGACCGTCCATGACCAGACATGGGCGCCTACGCGCTCCTGTTTCGTTCCTCATAGCCGCCTGCCTGGGCCTGCTCACCGCGGCACAGGCTCCCGCCGTCGCCGCAGATGCGGCGCCCGGGCCCCGCAACCCCCAACCCACTGCCGCCGTCCCGGCCCAGGTGGCACGGCAGGCACAGAAGGACGCCGCCGCGACACGCCAGGGCGACAAGCCCTCGCCGGCGAAAATCGCCGGCCTCATCCACCACTACGCACCCGCCGGCTGCAACACCCCCACGCCGGAGAAACACACCGCGAGCTGCCAGGCGCTGGTGCGCACGACATCCGACCAGCGCGTCATGGCCGATGCGGCCGGGCCGCCGTCCACTGCCCTGACCCCCGCGGACATCCGGTCCGCCTACCACCTGCCGGCCACCGGTCAGGGCCAGACCGTCGCGATCGTGGACGCCTACGGCTACGCCGACGCAGAGGCCGACCTCAGCACCTACCGCGAACAGTTCGGGCTGCCCGCCTGCACCACGGACAACGGCTGCTTCCGCAAGGTCGACCAGCGAGGCGGCACCAACTACCCGAAGGACGACGCCGGGTGGTCGCTGGAGACCGCTCTCGACGTCGACGCGGTCTCATCGGCCTGCCCTGCCTGCCACATTCTGCTGGTCCAGGCCGACAGCGCGAACGCCGACGACCTGGGCACCGCCGTCAACACCGCGGTCGGACTCGGCGCCAAGTTCGTGTCCAACTCCTACGGCCTGGCGGACGCGAACGCCTCCGACCTCAGCGGAGCGGACTACGACCACCCCGGTGTGGTGATCACCGCATCCTCCGGCGACACCGGCAACGAAGTCATCTGGCCCTCCTCCGACCCGAACGTCGTCGCCACCGGCGGCACACTGCTGACCCGCGCCCCCGCCACCGCCCGCGGCTGGACGGAGAGCGCCTGGTCCGGCGCCGGCAGCGGCTGCTCCACCTTCGAACCGCAGCCGGACTACCAGAGCGGATCGGCGACGAACTGCCCGCGCAGAGCCACCGCCGACATCTCCGCGGTCGCCGACCCGCAAAGCGGCCTGGCGGTGTACAACTCGCTCAACGACGGCTGGCTCCAGGTGGGCGGCACCAGCCTCTCCTCGCCGCTGATCGCCGCGATGTACGCACTGGCGGGAACCCCCGCCCCGGACACCTACCCGGTGACCTACCCCTACGCCCACCAGACCAAGGGCCTGAACGACATCACCGAAGGCACCAACGGCATCTGCGGCGACGTGTTGTGCGAAGCCGGAGCCGGCTGGGACGGGCCCACCGGACTCGGCACACCGGACGGCATCTCCGCCCTCGTCCCGGCTCCGTCCGGGGTCGTGAACGGCCGCATCACCAACCAGGCGACCGGTGCGCCGCTCGCCGGGGCGACCCTCACGCTGACGGACAAGGCCGACCAGTTCCTCTCTCACGCCAAGACGGACAAGGCAGGCGCCTACCGCGTCACCGTCCCAGCCGGCACCTACGACGTGGCGGCGTCGCTCTACGGCTACGGGACCACCACCCGCAGCGGCATCACCGTGAGTGCCGGGCGCACCGCCACCGCGGACATCGCGCTGACGCAGACACCGCACCACACGGTGACGGGCACGGTGACCGACGCATCCGGGCACGGCTGGCCGCTCTACGCCAAGATCACCATCGACGGCTACCCGAACGGACCGCTGTACACCGACCCCAAGACCGGCGCCTACGCGGTGGACCTGCCCGAGCAGGCCGACTACACGATGCACCTCACGCCGCTCTACCCCGGATACAAGCCGTCCGACTCCACGATCAAGATGAGCACGGGCGACGTACAGCACCCCATCTCCGCAGCCGCGGACCTCCAGCGGTGCACCGCGCCCGGATACGCCTACTCCGCACACGCCGACTTCGAAGGCTGGACCACGCAGCCGAAGTACGGCTGGACCGTCACCAACAAGGACCCCTCCGCAAACGGCTGGCAGTTCGACGGGTCGTGGAACCTCATCGGCGACGCAGGCTTCGCCGTGGCCAACCCCTACGGCACCGGCGGCGCGCCGCAGGACACCACCCTGATCTCGCCGCCGTTCGACCTGACCGACCGCAAGAGCGCCGACCTGCGGTTCAACGCGCTGTCCCTGCTGCCGGCGGGGTCCGAGGCGGACGTGTCCGTCACCACCGACGGCGGCACGACCTGGACGCGGGTATACCAAGGCGAGGACGGCTTCTTCGGACACGTCGAAGTCCCGCTCACCAAGGCCCTGGGCCACCGCAACGTCCAGGTCCGCTTCCACTTCAGCGGCGACGGCCAGTCGATCTTCGAGGTCTCCGCCGTCTCGGTCGGCCAGTGCCGAACCCTCGGCGGCGGCCTGATCCAGGGCCATGTCAGCGACGCCAACACCCACCAGCCCATCAACGGCGCCACCGTCACGGACACCTCCGCCCCCGCCACCGACCGGTATGCCACCACGCTCAGCACCGCCACCCCGAACGCCCCCCACCTGCCGGACGGCTTCTACTGGCTGTACAGCTCGAAAGCCGGAAAGAACACCCTCACCACGACCGCCCCGCGGTACGTGACGACCAAGGCGACCACCACCGCCTCCGACACGGTGCACACCTACCACCCCGCCCTGCAGGCCGGACAGCTGAAGATCACACCCGGCACGGTGTCACTGAACACCGCGCTGGGCGGCAAGGCCGGCCGGGACATCACACTCACCAACACCGGACACGCCCCGCTCACACTCACCGTGGCCGAGCAGAGCGCCACCGCGCCCCGAAGCGCGACGAAGCCGGCCGCGACAGACAGGGCATGGCAGACACTGCCCGACCACCCCGAGCCGGTCAGAGGCGCCGTCGTCGGCTCCTACCGCGGCACGACGTACGCGGTCGGCGGAATGGACAAAATGTGGGGAGGACGCGCCCTCGACCACGGCTACGCGTACGCACCGGCAGCCCGGTCCTGGACGCGGATCGCCGACCTGCCGCAGGCGCGCAACTCCGCCATGGGCGCGTTCGTCAACGGCACCCTGTACGTGGCCGGCGGCTTCGGCTACGACGCGAACGGGGCCATCGGATGGACCTCCACCACCTACGCCTACCACCCCGACAGCGACACCTGGTCGCGGGCGGCGGACCTCCCGCAGTCACTGGCCGACGCCGCCGTCGCGGTACTCGACGGCAAGCTGTACGTGATAGGAGGAGTCACGGCCGACGGGGCCTCGAGCGCGACCGTCTACCGCTACGACCCACTTCGTAACACCTGGAGCCGGAGCGCCGACTACCCGGTCGCCGCGTCCGCCGTCGGATGCGGCGGGACCGTCGGCGCGATCGTGTGCGCAGGCGGCGTGAACGAGTCCCACGGACTCACCACCGTCCTGGCGAACACATACATCTACCACCCGAAGACCGACACCTGGACGCGCACCACCGACATGCCGCACACCCAGGTCCGCGGGACGTACAGCTCCGCCAACGGCCAACTCCAGATCGCCGGAGGCGTGGACTACCCGTCGTCCGACATGGTGGACGTGACCCGCCGCGCCATGCAGTACGACCCGGTGGCCGGTGTCTGGACCGACCTGCCCGACGCACCTGAAGCGGTCTCCGACGCCGGGCGCGGCACCGGCTGCGGGCTGTCCCAGATCGGCGGGACGACCGATGCGTTCGGGATGTCCACCACCACCGGCGCAGCGACGCTGACCGGGTTCGACCAGTGCGGCGGCGACGACGTCGGCTGGCTGTCGCAGAACAGGACGACCGTGACACTGAAGCCCGGCCACTCCACCCGGATCCGGGTCACCGCCGACGCCAAGACCCTCACCGCACCGGGCCACTACGCGGCCACCCTGTCCATGATCACCGACACGCCGTACGTCTACCAGCCCCTCCCGGTCACCCTCAAGGCGACCGCCCCCGCCTCCTGGACGGAACTCACCGGCAAGGTCACCGACGCGGCCACCGGCAAATCCCTCCCCGGAGCGACCCTCTCCCTGACGCACGCGAACAAGCACCTCATCACGGTCACGACCGACAGCCACGGCACATACGACGCCTGGTGGAAGGCGAACGCACCGACCGTCACCGTCACCGCCACCGACGACAACCACAGCAAGCGCAGCAAGGAGGTGAGCATCAAGCGCGGCAGCCCGACGAAGGCCGACTTCGCCCTGCCCAGCAGCTGACCGACACCCCGGCGCTCCGAACATCGCCGTACCCACACACCGCCACACATGGGACGCCCCCGGCGCCGGAGACCTCCGGCGCCGGGGGCGTCCCCGCACATGACGTCCCAGAAGGGGGTGCCGGCCGGCTTCTGGGGATCACGGATCCACGGACCTGGGCAACCCCGGACTGGGGCTCGGACATCATTCCGCATGCTCTCCATGCGGTCGTCACAGTCCCGGCCCTGGAACGCGCCCGGCTTCACGATGCTGAACACCTCCGGGCTCGTGGCCTCCAAAAAGGGCTGCTCCCATGTACTCTCCCCGCTTTGCCCGCCCTCACCGCTGCGGCCCGCTACGTCCCCGCCGGCGAAGCCGCGGACGTCGGCGGGGACTGGTACGACGTCCTGCCCCCTGTCGTCCGGACGCGTCGCCCTGGTGATCGGCGACGTCATGGGCCATGGTCTCTCCGAAGCGGCAGCCATGGGCGGACTGCGAACCGCAGTCCACACGCTCGCCGACCTGGAACTGTCCCCGGACGATCTCCTGGCCCACTTGAACGACCTCGTCGCCGAACTCGGGGAAGACTTCTATGCCACCTGCCTGTACGCGGTCTACGACCCCACCGACGCCAGCTGCACCTTCGCCGCAGCCGGCCACCCCCCACCAGCGGTGGCCGATCCACAGGGCATGGTGCGCTTCCTGGACCTGGAGCCGAACTCCCCACTGGGAGTCGCCGATCCCCCCTTCGAAACCACCCGACTGCACGTCCCGGACGGCAGTCTCCTGGTGTTCTACACCGACGGGCTTGCCTGGACCGCCACAAGGACCATCGACCGAGGCATGGCCCTTCTCACCCGCACCCTCGGTGAGACGCTGAAGAAGCCCGACGCGGACGGTGATATCGCTGCCTCGGCCAACCTCGAGCAGCCCAGGCACGGCGTCCGTCCTGCGCCGGATGCGCTGCTGGAACGGCTGTGTGACGCCCTGACCACGAGCCTGCTGCCGACGCTGTCGAACACATGCGACGCCGCCGCCCTTCTCATTGCCCGTCTTCACTCCCTGGACGCCACTGACATGGCCAGCTGGACCCTGCCGGAAGAACCACGTGCTGCAGGCCAGGTTCGTGCACTGATCCGCGAACAACTGGCCCGCTGGGATCTCGACGCCCTGGTGACGACCACCGAACTCATCGTCAGCGAACTGGTCACCAACGCCGTCCGCTACGCAAGGGGCCCTATTCGCCTCCGCCTGCTGCGCAGCGATTTCCTTGTGTGCGAGGTAGCTGACGGCAGCCTCACCACGCCTCACGTCCGCCGAGCCACTGACACCGACGAGGGCGGGCGCGGCCTTCAGCTGGTGAATGCCCTGGCTCACCGCTGGGGTGCCCGCTACGAGACCTCCGAGAAGTACGTCTGGACCGAACAGCAACTGCCCGAAGCGATGCTGATGTAGCAGAGCAGACAGGCGTGTTCACGGGGCGCTCCGTGTACGGATCACCCACGCCGACGGCGTCCTGCGCATCGAGGTCCCGCAGGCGAAGAACCGGCTCCTCGGCAACACCGGTTCCGTTGAGGTGACCGTCCAGCTGCCCGACGGCTCCCACCTAGAGGCGAAGTCGGCTGCCGCGGAACTGCGCGGTGTGGGACGCCTCGGTGACGTCGTCTTCGAGGGCGCGCACGGACCGGTCGAGCTCGACGAGGCGGCAAGCGTCCGTCTCACCGGCCTGGATGCCACCGTCGCGGTGGGCCGTCTGAACGGTCCCGGCGAGATCAGCACCCTCAAGGGCGACCTGACCGTCACCGAGGCCGCAGGCCGCAGGCCGCACGCTCACGCTGAGCACGCAGCAGGGCGACATCACCGTCGGCGCCGCCCGCGACGTCTCGGCCGCCCTGGACGCCGGCGCCGCCCACGGCCGGATCCGCAACACGTTGAAGAACACCGGCACCACTGGCCTGGCCGTCAAGGCGACCACCGCCCACGGCGACATCACCGCCCACAGCCTGTAACCCCGCAGTCTGTCGGCCCACGCCGTCACGGCAGCCCGACATGCCCCCTGCGACACCTCACTGCCCGATGTGGGGGAGAACCTGCTCCCGCCGGACTGCTGGCGCATCCCCGCTGCCGTGCGACAGGCCGCCGGACCCGTAACGGTCGCCAGGTCGGCGAGATGCTGGGATTCTTCGAGCCGAACGGCCGTTGGGGGCCTGGGGCGGGCCGACATAATGCGCCCATGGATCATGTGATGGCGCGAGTGTTCGTCGATTCCTGGGTGACGGCGTGGAACGCGCACGATGTGGATGCTGTGTTGGCCCATTTCGCGGACGGGGTGACGTTCCGGTCGCCGGTGGCCGCGCAGTTGCTCGGCGGTGACGGAGTGATCCGCGGCAAGGACGCGCTGCGCGCCTACTGGCAGGAGGGGCTGCGGCGGATCCCCGACCTGCGGTTCGAGGTGGTGGCCAGTTACGTGGGCGTGGACTGCCTGGTCATCAACTACCGTAACCAGAAGGGTGGTCTGGTCAACGAGGTGCTGGTCTTCGACGGTCAGCTCGTCGCTGAGGGATACGGCACCTACCTCGGCCAGGACGCCAACCCGGCCGGAGCCCGCTGAGTTTGTTCTGGACCACCGGACTCGGACAGCTTCCTGGACATGATCGCCCGGATGGGCATGCGCGGGACGGATGGGCTTGGGTGAGACGGGAGGGCGGCCTTCGGCTGGCCTTGAGCTCCGGCCAGGGGCAGAGCCGACCAGAGGGAAGACCGTGGGGGTGGGTCTGCGTACCGTCGCTCGAAGTCGAGCAACGGTTTTTCCGGCGAGTCCCTTGACGGGCCTTTCCCGTGGCAGCGCCCCAGTCCGCCGTGTGTGTTGCGCTGCTGCCCGTGACGAGCCCAGATGATGGCCAGGCTGTAACAGCCGGTTCGGGGCCCGGCGGGGCCGACGGGTGTCACAGTCCGTTCACCGTACGGGTGGCCCGGTGACGAAGTGGCCGTTCTCGTCGTAGGGCCAGGCGTTGGCGGTGCATCCGTGCAGGCCCTTGATCTGCTGCATCATCACAGGGGCCGGTTGGCCGGGGCCTGCGCAGGTCCTGTGCGTGTAGCCCAGGAAGTGCCCCATCTCGTGGTTGATGATCAGCGCCCGGTAGTCATGGATCGGCCCGTCGAAGGTGGGCGAGCCCTTGACCCAGCGCTTGAGGTTCACCACGACCCCGCCGGGGACCTCGCAGTTGTATTCGCCCTGGGTGTTCTGCTGGATGCCTGCCCAGCACAGGGCGTCCGCCGTCCCCGGAGTCGCGATCGTCACCGTGAGGTCGTGGGGTTGACCCGCGCTGACCAACTGGAAGGAGTGGGCAGGGTTGCGGGTCCAGCCCTGGGGAGCGGCGAGTATGCCGGCGATCTCGTTCGCCGACTGGCCCGGCGAGATGCCGAGGCCGGTCTCGACCTTCACCACGTACCTCAGGGGACGCGGACCGTGGCCGACCCTCGCACCGTCGGCCTGCGCGGTGACGAACGTGCCCGCGCCCGTCGAAGGGACGTCGATCTCCGTCGGGGTCGGGGTCGGGGTCGGGGTCGGAGCCGGGGCGGAGGTGGGGGTCGGAGGGGCGGGTGCCGGGTTCTTCGGGTGCGGCGCACGGCCCGATGTGTCGTCCCGCCCGCTGTCCAGGAGGAATGCGGCGCAGCCGAGCAGGCCCGTGGCCATGAGCGTGCCGACCAGATACGCGCGCCCTCGCCGGGGCGGGCGGATGCGGCGGTGCGAGGAGCGGCGGCGGGCACCGCGGGGGGAGGCCACGGTGCTGTCAGCGGTCGATGGGTGTTCCCGGTGTCGTGCCGATTGCATGGCAGATCAGGCTGGTCATTTCAGATGATCGCCATGAGCTCGGACGATCACGGAACGATAACGAGCGATGGGTGGTGGCTTCATGGGGCTGTCCGCCCGGCGAGACGCCGATGTGACCCTTGTGTAACAGCTCCCGCGAGGGGCTCCTTCGCAGGTCAGGGACGCCATGCGAGCTGCTTACACTGGCGAGATGCCTCGAGTCCTTATTGTCGAAGACGACCCGGATGTCCGTGCGGCCGTCGAGTTGGGACTGCGACACCAGGGACATGACGTCGTCGCCGCAGAAACGGGTGAAGAGGGATTGCAGCAGCTCCACCCCTTCCGCCCGGACGTCGTCGTACTCGACCTCATGCTGCCCGGCATGTCCGGCCTCGACGTATGCCGACGGATCCGGGAACGCGACCAGGTCCCGATCATCATGGTGACCGCCAAGGGTGATGACATCGATGTCGTCGTGGGGCTGGAGGCCGGAGCGGACGACTACGTGGTCAAGCCCGTGCGGGCCCGCGTGCTCGACGCGCGCATACGGGCCGTAATGCGCCGGCACGACGCCTCGGTCTCCGACACCGTCCGCCCCAGGGCGGAATCGCACGGCGATCTGGCCATCGACCGCGCCGGACTCGTCGTGACACACCATGGCCGACCCGTCGCGCTCGCCCCCTCCGAGCTTCGGCTGCTGCTGACCCTGTCGGCCTCGCCCGGCCAGGTCTTCAGCCGTCAGCAACTGCTGCAAGCAGTCTGGGAGCACAGCTACTACGGAGACATACGGCTCGTGGACGCCTGCGTGAAACGACTGCGCGGCAAGCTCGGCGAACTGGGCGGAGGTCCCCGATACATCCAGACCGTGCGCGGCTTCGGCTACCGCTTCGGCTCCCCGTGAGCGGCCGGGAATCCGTACGGGCACGCAAGCGCGTACGGATGAGCAAGGCCGTCGCCGCCGGGATCCGCCCCCGGCTGACGAGGCTGCGTCGGACAGTCCTCGCCAAGGTCCCGCTGCCGCTGCGCGGCCTGCGTTCCCGCCTGGTGGTGGCCTTCATCCTGGTCGCCGCGGTCAGTGCCCTGAGCACCGGGGCCGTCGCCTTCCGGGAGGCCCGCACGGGAGTGCTGCAACAGAGCCAGGACTCCGTTATTCGGCAGTTCCGGACCAGCGTCGACGCCGTGGTGGCCGACATCCTCCCGGTACCCGACCAGAGCCACCTGCAGAAGGCCGTGAACCATGTGCTCAACGCCAACCAGTCACCAGGGCGGCAGGTGCTGGCCACGCACGGCAGCCTGCGCGCCTCTGCGCCGGCTGCCGGCTTCGACAAGATCAGCACGGAACTGCGCCGGTCCGTGGACACCCGACGCGCCGCGGTGTTCCAGCGGGTGGACAGCGGCGGACACCCCTACCTCGTCGTCGGAATGCCGATCACCTACACCGATGGCCAAGGCGGACAAGCCCGGCTCTCGGGCACCGTGATGTACCTGGTGGCGCCGCAGAACACCGAACAGGCCTATGTCGAAGCGATGGTCAGCGCCATCGAGCACGCCACCCTGGTGGCACTCTGCCTCGCCGTCGTGCTGGCGCTGCTGGCCGCAAGAGGCGTACTGCGCCCGGTACGGGCATTGCGCCGCGCAACACGCCGGATGGCCGAGGGACACCTCGACGTCCGGCTGGCCGTCAACGGCTCCGACGAGCTGTCCGACCTCTCGGGATCCTTCAACCACATGGCGACGGCCCTGGAGGACTCGATGGCGGAGCTGCGCCGCCTGGAAGCCCAAGCCCGCCGCTTCGTCGCGGACGTCTCCCACGAACTGCGCACCCCGCTGGCCGCGATGTCCGCAGTCACCGACGTACTGGACGCGCACGCGCCGCACCTGAACCGGGACACCGGCGAGGCGCTGCGGCTCATCAGTGAGGGAACCAGCCGGCTGAGCGGGCTGGTGAACGACCTGATGGAGATATCCCGCTTCGACGCGGGCGCGGCCGAACTCAGCCTGGACGACGTCGACCTGGCCGAATGCGTGCAGCGCACCCTCACCACCCGGGGGTGGGAAGACCAGGTCGCAACCCGCCTGCCCCGACCGGGCGCGCTCCGCACGCGCGTGGACCCGCGCAGGTTCGACGTGGTGATCGCCAACCTGGTCGGCAACGCGCTACGGCACGGAGCGCACCCGGTGCGGCTGACCATGGACGTGAGAAAGGAACGGCCGGACGCGGCGTGGGCTGTTATCGAGGTGACCGACCACGGACCCGGCATCGCCGAGGAAGCCATGCCGCACGTCTTCGAACGCTTCTACAAGGCGAGCGTCACGCGGACCAGAAGCGACAGCAGCGGACTGGGCCTGGCCATCACGGCAGAGAACGTCCACCTGCACGGCGGACGCATCAGCGCCGCCAACCGCCCCGGGGGCGGAGCGGTGTTCACCGTCGAACTCCCCCTGCACCCGGGCATCGCAGCCACCGGCGACCTGACCGAGGGTGCCCGGTGAAGGGCTCGCGCGTGACGAAGCTGCTGCTCGGGCTCGCGGCCGCGCTCACGCTGACGGCATGCGGCGTCCCCCCGTCCGGCGTCATCGAGGCCGGCGAACCGGCGAGCGGCATCCTCCCCGGTTCACAGCCCCCGGCGCCGGCCGTCGTCTCGCTCTACTTCCTCGACGACGGCGATCCGAAGGCCTACCCCCGCAGGATCGGCAATCCTGTGGACCTCAGGACCGTGGTGGGCCAGCTGTTCAACGGACCGACGAAAAGCGAGGCCGTGACGGTCACCACCGAGCTGCCCCGCCTGACGGACACACCGGAGGTGACGGCCGGCGGCGGCAACGACGTCTCCATCGCGCTCCCGGCTTACGTGGCTCCGCTCAGCCGTCCGGCCATGCTGCAACTGGTGTGCACGGTGGCTCACACGGGTCGACGTCCCACCCGGCTGCCCGCGGACGCCCACCGGGACGGCGCCCTGGCCTCCACGAGCGTCCAGGTACGCGGAGACGGATGGATGAGGACACAGTCGACCGACTCGTGCCCCGACCCTGCGCAGCCGTAGAACGCCGCGCCGTTCGAGGCGAGGCTTCTGCTGCTCGCGAAGCACCGGGACGGCAGCTTCGGTTCCAGCGGTCGTCGCAACACCCCGGCCGAAGGGGGGGTGATGGACTTCGAGAGGTGCGCGAAGCCGTCAGCCGGAAGTGCGGGGGGCGCCGTCTTCGGCGGTGCAGGTCGCACGATGGCCCCTGAAGCCACCGGGCGGCCCGCGGCAGAAGGCGGCGGGGGAGCGGGCCGTATCGCCGCCTGCCGTACGCCGGGACCAAGGGAGGCGTGTCATACCTGGTGACGCCGTGGCGTGTCGACCGGTGTCGCGGCCTCGATCGGATCCGCAGCCGTCGGAGAAGGCGGAGACTCAGGGCGCCGACGTCGGTCGGCGATGTCGCGTCGCGGGCTGCCGTCGTCCGCACAGGTGACGTCTGGGCGCCGCCAGGGCCCCGAACCTACTCGGCCCAGGGGTCGAAGCCGGTCTGGAGGACGGCTTCGAGGGAGGAGCGCAGGTGGGCCGCCTCATCGGTTCCAAAGCTCTTCTCGAACCGGGATTGCACGGCGCGCCACAGGGGCATCGCGGCCTTCAACCGTGACAGGCCCTCCGGTGTGAGCGTGACGAGCCGTGCGCGACGGTCGCTTGCCGAGGCTTCGATGGTCACCAGGCCCTCGCGCGCGAGCGGCTTGAGGTTCGAGGCCAGCGTCGTGCGATCCATGGCGATCACGTCGGCAAGGCCGGTGATCGTCATCTCGCCGTGAACACTGAGCTTCTGCAGGATGCTGAACTGTGTCCCGCGAAGACCGACCGGAGCCAGGGCCTTGTCGTAGGTCGCGCCGAGGTACCGGGACGCCCTGCGCAGGGCCAGGTTGTTGCACGGGTCGAGGTTGGCCGGGCTCGTAGTCATCGTTTCCTCCAGAGCTTGCGCCTCCATGATACGAGCATGTACTCCTAGATGTGAAGGGCGGGGCGGCCCTCGGTGCCGGCTGTGCGGGTGAGGCTCGCCGGACGCGGGGCGAACATGCGGACACGCCTCCGTGCGCGGGTGATGTCACCCATGCGTGCCCCTCGGTGATCGGACTCCGTCGCCGGCCTGGCCCTCATCGAGGAGGTGGCCGCCGAGCAACCCACGGTCCGCAAGACCTGGGTCGACGGCGGCTGTCGCCAACACCTCTTCGAGCACGCCGTGACCCTCGGCGTCGACATGCGCATCGTCCGCCGCGACCCCGCCACCAGGGGATTTGCCGTCCTGCCGAGACGGTGGACCGTGGGGAGTGCTGGGCCGGCTGATGAACCACCGCCGTCTGTCCCGCGACTGCGAAGCCCACCCCACCGTTCCGAAGCCATGGTCCACCTCGCAATGATCAACCTCATGACCCGCCGCCTCACAGCCGAATCCACCCCGAGCCGACGCGGCACCTGAACCTCGGCGAATCAGGGCATCAAGGGACTGGACGGTGGAACGAAACGCCCTCTCGCGGTGCCCCCCTCCGGGGGCCGGCCGCCACTGCCTCGTGGCGGTGCTCGTCGAGTGTCCTGACGGCCCTGCGTCCGATCCGTCCGCCGCCTCCGACCGCCGTGATCTTCATTTCGGCACCTCCGTGTTCCACGCGCGTGCATCGACCGGTCCGGTGCCGACGCCATTGCCGGTGCCGGCCTTGACCTGTGACCGCGCAGCCTCCGGCCCGGACGGACCCGGCCCCGGGCGCGGGATCATCGTTTTCAGGATTCGTCGGCGAGGAAGTGCTCGGCGAGTGGGGTGCCTGCGAACTTCTCGTGCATCAGACGAGAGAAGAGCAGCAGCGAGCTGCGCGGCCGGTGGAGCACCGCGAGGTTCTGGGCCTGTCCCGCGGCGTTCCGGGTGACCGTGACGACTACCTTCAGGGGTTCGCCCTGGATCGATGACTCGTAGACCTCCAGGAAGCCGTTGTCGCCGAAGTCGTCGGCGTAGCTGAAGTCCTGGAACTCGTACAGTTCCCGGGCCTTGACCACGACGGCGCGCACCGCTTCCGCGCCGCGTGCGGTGCCGTTCATCGCCCCGCCTTCGAGGGTGACGTCGTCGGCCAGGTTGTCCAGCCACCACGGGTAGTAGTTCAGGCCCTGGCGAGCGGCGTCCTCGTTTTCTGCGTTCGGCATGTGATGCGCTCCTTCGAAGGTCCGGCCGCGGGCCGGATCACGGGTGGGCCTGCTCGGCTGCGGACGCTGCCGGCTCATAGATACGAGCATATGCTCCTATTTTGGGGGAGGCAAGTAATGCCCCGTCGAACCTGGACGGGAGCGACCTCGACGGGAGGAGCGCGCCCGTGCCCACCGTGTCGTGCTCTGCAGAGCCGCTCACCGTCCCCGTCGTGCCGAAGCCGGCCAGTGCACGTGGACCGCTCTCGTGCTTCGAATTCGCCGGCGGGCAGGTGTCCAGGTACCGGCGCGCGGCCTGTAGGCCAGGCCGCGCGCCGGTACCTGCCGCGGAGGCGAGCCGCGAGGGGGCTCCACGCACACCGGCCGCAGGCGGGCCCGTAGGTCGGTGAGGAAACCGGTACGTCGAGGATCGCTGCTGCCAACGGGCCGACGAAGTCGAAATGTTCGCAGCCGACCGGATCGGTTCGTCAGTCACGCGCCGCGGCCGACGTGTCCCCGATGCCCGGCTCGATCCGCGCTCCGGTGAAGAGCTCTGCCTCCGCTTCCGCGGTCAGGCCCTGCCGCACTTCATGGCCGGTGGCACGCAACACCTCCGCCACCGTTGCATCCGTCATGGGGCCCGCGGGCGGCAAGTCGATTTCCCCGGAATCGGAAGAGCGACGGCATCTAAGCCGACCGCCAGGCTGCCGCCGCGGTCACGAAACGTACGGGCCGGCGGAAGGAGGGGAAGAGTACGGCCGGAGGCCGGATCGGCGAACAAGAGCAGCGGCTCGACCCAGCGCGCTCTACTCCAGTCCTGCGGACACTTCGGGAAATTTCCTAGCCCTACCGCGTGCCGTCGGTGAAAACATCGCTGTGTGCGCTGAAGATGACGATCTTCTCGATCAGATCTCCATCGAGGTGGAGGACTTCGGATCCCAGCGCCCTCTTGTTCCCCGGGAATCCGAAATCCCAGCTCCAGTGGATGAATTCCTTGTTCTGGATGTGGCTCACGACCCGGCCGCTCAGGGGCGGAGCCTGACGCTGCACGACGCTGATGTAGTCATTGATGACATCTCGGCCCGCGAAGACGTCCTCAGGCTCCATGACCTTGATGTCCTCTGTGTAGATGTGCTCCATCGCCTTCGCCCGCTCGGCCGCATCCTGGATCATCCAGACCTCCAGGTGCTTGGCTATGAGCACCCGGGCGCGGTCCGACCCGCCGGTCAGAGACAGGTGGAGCCGGGAGATCAGCCCGTTCGAGTCCAGGGCGGCGGAGACATGGCCGCTTCCGGAGCACCCGTTTTCCTGCAGGTCCAATCCGGCCTGGCTCCACTTGCCGACGATCGATCCATCGTCCTCAACGGAAGCCGTCCAGTGATGCTTGGACTCCTTCCACTTGGCCGCCTGACCCCGGTGGAAGTCGACGGCCATATCCCGGCCCTGGACCATTTCCCCGCTGTGTATCAGCAGCACGTTCTCCGCAAAGACGTCGCGAAGGCCTTCCAGGGCAGAGTGGCCGTGGTCGGCCGAGTTCACGATCTCGAAGTAGCGATCAAGTGCCGTCGTCATGCTTCAGTGCCTTTCGGGCGGAAAACATCTGGATTTGTGATCGTCGCGGAGGGAGTCGGCTTCTGTGGCCCGTCACCCCTTCGCTTCGCGGTCGGCGCCGCGAAGCGAAGGAGGTGCTGCATGGCGCCTTGGGCGTCTGCCGCCCCGCCACGGGGTGCGCTCGAACTCTCTGGGGAGCCGGGCGGGGTGGTGGAGCAGACCCGGCCCATCCATGGAGGAGACTATATTCATTGAATGCCTCTATCGTCAATAAGGGGCATTATTTCAGGGGGTATGCTGTGCCGATGGCCACCCGGAAGTACAGCTCGCCCCGCCGCGCCGATGCGGCCGCCGCGACGCGGGAGGCCGTCCTGAGCAGTGCGCACGCGCTGTTCCTGGCCCGCGGGTATGCCGAGGTCACCATCGGGCAGATCGCGGAGGCGGCGAAGGTCGCCGTGCCGACCGTGTACAGCAGCGTCGGGAACAAGCCGGGCATCCTCACTGCCCTGCTGGAGCCGGTCCTTGCCGATCCGGCCTTCGCCGACGCCCTCGCCGCCGTCGAGGCCAGCGACGACCCGTGCACCGTGATCCAGCTGACCGCCGAGGGCACCCGGCTCATCCATGAACGCCACTGGGAACTCGTGTACGGGCTCCTCTACCGAAACCCGCCAGGAGAACCCGCCGTCAAAGCGGTCCTGGACCGGGGGGCCGACGACTACATCCAGACCCTGAGCCGTGTCGCCGACCGCCTCGTGGCGCTCGACGCGCTCCGCGCCGACGTTTCTCGCGCGGAGGCCGTCGACATCCTCTGGTTCCACTTCGGTCCGGACGCCTGGATGACACTCGTCGGCGACCGGGCCTGGCCGTTCGACCGCGCCGAAAGCTGGACCGCCCACTCCGCCTGCCGCACGCTGCTGAAGGACCACCACCAGGGACCGTCCTCAAGCTGATCCCGCCCGGATCAGGCGTGAGGCGAGCGAGACCACGGCTTCGTAGGAGGTCGCGGTCTTGTCGTACCCGATGGCGATGCCGCGGTCGTGCTCGAGGACGGCGACACAGTGTTCGACCCCAGCCGCCCACCGGTGTGCGGGATCCACCCGGGCGCTGGTCGCAGCGCACCTCGTCACTGTTCCCCGCCCGGACGGCATCGGACTGCTCCTCATCAGGCCTTGTCGCTGCCGAGCGGGTGGTCCTGCCGCGTCGGCCGGCGGGGGGATGGCCTTTGATGTCGTACCGCGAGGTGGAGACGTCGATGCCCGAGGCCGGGAGGATCGTCTCTCGCGAGACGATCCGGCTGTGGTGCGCCATCACGGGGCCTGCCCGGCGGGTGAGCGCTGCCCCGGCTGGAGACGACCACGACCGGGGGCGGACGGCTGCCCGCCGATGATGCGGCCCGGGACCATCACCTGGTCGATCCAGGCCTTGAACGTACTGGGAATCGAGAGGTTGTGCATCGGGGCGGCGATCAGGACGACGTCGGCCTGTTCGAGTTCGGAAGCCACTGCGGCGCGCGCAGAGGATTCTCGTTGCCGGCAGCAGATACGTCGCCAGTGAGATGGGGGAGCGGTGCGGCAGCCAGATCGCGGTGCCATGGGACGGCGCGATGCGGAGGACCCGCCGGGCCGGATGGAGTTCTCAATGTGCGGCAGCGTGGGCATGCTGTCCGGGCTCTTCGTCGCGCAGGTCGGCGTGGTTCGGGCCGGCGTGCCGGCATCTGGCGTCGACGGAACCGGTGGCCGGCCAGAGCCGGCCGGCCACCGGCCGTGCAGACGCCTCAGTCGCTGTCGACGGTGTACCGGCTGGTGATCGCGACGCGGTTGAACGCGTTCATCAGTGTGGCCAACCAGGCCACGGCAGAGATCTGGTCATCGGTGAGCGCGACGGCGGCCGCCTCGTAGGACGCATTGCTCACATGCCCCTGTGACACCTGGGCAATCGCCTCGGTCAGACGCAGGGCGGCGCGCTCGGTCTCGGAGAAGTAGTCAGTCTCTTCCCAGGCGGGCAGGACGGCGATCCGGTCGGGATTCTCGCCCTTCTTGAGTGCGTCACGGGTGTGCATCTTGAGGCAGAACGCGCAGCCGTTGATCTGAGAGGTACGGACCTTCAGCAGTTCGACCAGGAGAGGGTCAAGGCCCGATGACGCGGTGGCATCCGCCACCGCCACCGACAAGTCGATGAGAGCCTTGTAGCTGGCCGGGTGCTGCTTGCCAATGTTGACGCGCTGATTCGCAGCCATCGTCATTCCTTACAGGTTGCGGGACCACTGGTATTTACGGTGTGCGTCCCTGGCTCCACTTCGGTAACGAGTTCCCTGCGGTAGACCTGCACCGCTGTGCGGGAGGGACTTCGTCGGACTTCCGATGCCAGACCTGCGGGACCCGCTGTCGAACGCATTGCGTTCAGCAGTGGACCGGTTGTCCAGGCACGCGACCGCAGCATGGATAGGAGGCCGTTTCCGGCAGGCCTCTCGACGACACCGCACGGGGTGCGCGGTGGCTGACTGCTGTGGTGGCTCCCCGAAACGACAGGGAAGCTCCTTCGTTGTCCTGCTTCTCGTTCTCGACGGGTAGACGAGGTGGCCCGCTCAAGTGTGACGGGTGAGGTCTCCAGATGAGGGTCGACCGGCTCCGGTCGGCTGTAAGAGCTCCGAGAGCGCGCATGCAGGCCATGGGCTGTCCCGTAATCCCCGGTGGATCAGCGCGCGGCGTCAGATGCGGTGCATCGCAAGGCGGAGGGTCGTCCTCGTACTGGGCGTATTCGGGCGATCCGACAACGCGGCGAGGTGCCGTAGCTGTCGTCGCGCGCCCTCCGGCGATGTCCCCTCCCCGCGTGGCCGCCGTCGCCCCGGTCCCCTTCGCCGCCCGGCCCCGCTCGTCGCGCCGGTTCGTGACCGCCGCCCTACGCTCGGGGCATGCGACGCCGCCCGATGCACATGTCTGCCGAGGCCCAGGACGCTCTGCGCACCGCGCTGGAGGAACTCCGCGCGGAGCTGAAGGTCCCCCTGAGCTTCCCCAAGCGCGTACTCAAAGCGGCCGACAAGGCCGCGGGTGATGCGCGCTTGCCCGACAAGGACGCCACCCACCTGCCGTTCTTCACGATCGATCCGCCGACCTCGAAGGACCTCGACCAGGCCATGCACCTGGAACGGCGGCCCGGTGGCGGCTACCGCGTGTACTACGCCATTGCGGACGTGGCGGCCTTCGTCAGGGCGGGCAGCCCTGTGGACATCGAGGCGCACGACAGGATCGAAACGCTGTACTTCCCCGACCTCAAGGTGCCCCTGCACCCGCCCGTCCTCTCCGAGGGCGCGGCCAGCCTGCTGCCGAACGAGGACCGCCCCGCCCTGTTGTGGCAGCACGACCTCGACGCCCACGGCAATCTGACCGACTCGTCCGTGAGCCGGGCCGTGATCCGAAGTCGGGCCCAGCTCGACTACGCCGGCGCCCAGCAGGCCATCGAGAACGGCACGGCGGAGGAGTCCCTCGCCTTGCTGCGCGAGATCGGCGAGCTACGGGAGGCCGTCGAAATCGCGCGCGGCGGCATCTCGGTGAATCTGCCGGACCAGGAGGTCACCCTCGAGGACGGATCGTTCCGGCTGCGCTACGTGGCGACGCTGCCGGTCGAGGGCTGGAACGAGCAGATCTCCCTCATGACCGGGATGTCCGCGGCCCAGATCATGCTCGACACGGGTACCGGCATCCTGCGGACCCAGAAGGAGCAGGCCGATCAGAACGTGATCAAGCGCCTGCACGACATCGCGAAGGCCCTTGGCATCGCCTGGCGGCCCGGCATCTCGTACGCCACGCTGGTCCGCAAGCTCGATCCCCGGAACCAGCAGCACATGGCCTTCCTCACCGAGGCCACGAGCACGATGCTCAAGGCGGAGTACACCGTCTTCCGCGACAACCAGAAGCCGGCGTACACGATGCACGCAGCGATCGCGGCCCCGTACGCCCATTGCACGGCTCCGCTGCGGCGCCTGGTCGACCGGTACACCGGTGAGCTGTGCGTGATGGCGTGCGCGGACAAGGCCCCGCCGAACTGGGTGCTCGACGCCCTGTCCTGCATCCCGTGCGACACGGCACGGGGGAAGGGCGGCCTGGCGGACCGGCAGACCGTGGACCTGGCCGAGGCCGCGGTGCTCAAGGGCCGCGTGGGCGAGGTGTTCGACGCCGCGGTCATCGACACCGACGCGGAGCGGGGCAGGCCGCGCGAGGGCAAAGTGTTCCTGGCCGACCCCGCCGTGCTGGCCAAGGTCGTCTCGACCAACGGCCTGGATCTCCAGCTCGGATCCAGCATCAGGGCCAGGCTCAAGCAGGCGGACCCCGCCGCGGACGAGGACAAGGTCCTCTTCACCGTGCCCTAAGGGATGTGGCGGCCTTCGGAGTCGACGGCGGTGGCGATGGAACCGCCGGTGCCCTCGGTGATCCGCACCTGCTGGTCGGTATCGAACCGGCCGGTGGAGTTGACCGCGCAGCACCCGCCGGGGCTGCATCGCGGCGCGGACCTGCTCGCCGCCGGCGAGCAGGGCGTGTGACGCACCTGCGGCAGGCAGTGCTGCTCGCGGCAGGCGGTCGGCCGGGGCGGCCGAGTCCGCTGTGGACCGCGCCCGGGCCCGAGGCGTCGCATCACCCGCCGCCGGGTCGCCGCTCGCTGCCGCGCCGGCGGGCCCCCCTTGCGCAATGCGCGCATATACTCCTATCCTGGTTAGGGCTTTGGAGCATCCGATGAGGACACCTGCGCCGAAGGAGCCCGAGGGCGCCTGCGGCAGCCTGGCGGTACAGCAAAACGCCCCGGCATCTCAGCGCGGCCTACAAGCGGGATCGTGCGTCCGATCGGCCTGCGGGTACACAGTTCGGCATCCTGCGGCAGCTCCTCCCCGCGGAGTCATGACAATCACAGTCCTGCCGGCATGACCGCCGGGGCCGCAGGCGGTGGCATCCGACCTCGAACCGCTCGCACGGGAGGGCTGGGGGACCATCGAACGCGTGGCAGTCGACGCGCGCGGATCTGCGGTGACGGATGAAGGAGGTTGCATCTTCATGAGTGAGGCGCGTATGCCCGGGTCGTCCGGGGTGCTCGAGGCCGAGTGGGAGATGCACCGGCCGGCCGTCTTCGGCGTCGCGTACCGGTTGCTCGGAAGCGTGGCCGATGCCGAGGACGTGGCCCAGGACGTATGGCTGCGGGCGGCAGGCGCGGATCTGCGGGACATCGGTGATCTTCGGGCCTGGCTGGTCACGGTAGCCGCGCGACGCTCGTACGACATCCTCAAGTCCGCGCGCGCCCGCAGAGAGACCTATGTGGGGCCGTGGTTGCCGGAACCGTTGCTGACGGGGCCGGATGCGTCGGAGGCGGTACTCGTCGACGAGTCCGTGGGTTCGGCGATGCTCCTGATCATGGAGGAACTGAGCCCTTCTGAGCGGGTGGCCTTCGTCCTCCACGACGTCTTCGGTCTCGAGTTCGGCCGGATCGCCGAGGTGCTGGATGCCTCAGCACCTGCTGCCCGCCAGCTCGCCTCCCGGGCGCGACGGAAGGTGGCCAAGGCGCGGCACTCCGCGCCGCAGGTGCCCCGGGCGGAGCGAGAGCGCGTGGTCGCCGCATTCCGCGCCGCGTACGAGGCCGGGGACCTGGCCGGCCTGGTCCGGCTCCTGCATCCGGAGGCCGTCTACATCACCGATGGTGGCGGCAGGATCGCCGCGGCGCGCAAGCCCATTCACGGCGGTACGCGTATCGCCGAGGTGATGGTGCGGGTGGGACGCCGCTGGAGCCCGGACCGCATCGACATCGTCGAGGTCGGCGGCGAGCCGGCCCTGTCGTTCCGCCGGGAGGGCCGTGTCGACTCCGTCGACACCGTGCAGATCGAGGGCGGCCTGATCACTGCGTACCGCAGGGTCCTCAACCCGGAGAAGATCGCGCACGTCTGAGCTGCCACACCCGTGCGACGCGTCGTCCGAGGCGGAGGCGACCGACGTCAACTTGGCGCACACGCCGCGTGTCTGAGCGCGTGTGCGGCGGCCCCGGTCCGGCGGGATGGGTGAGTCCGGCGTCGACGGCGGCGCGGTCGGGCCCGAGAACAGCTTTGACGGTGAGTTCCCCCCGGGATTGCAGCAGAAAGATCCCTATACGGGGTCCCAGTGGGTTCGCGGATGAGCCAGGTGCCCGCGGCGGTCGGCTCGATCAAGGTTCAGCGCCCTGCGCCGAACCCGGAACGGTCGTCACACCGACGTGGGCCACCTCGTCTCCCTGACGGCAACAAGGGCGGAGCCGACGTGAAGGAGACGTCGCTGTGCCAGGGGCAGGCGCATGGCGGCAGTTCACCTGTTCGCCCCCATGTCCTGTGGTGAAGACCCGCGCGGCAGGCCTGCCGCGCTGACATCCGAGTCGATGGGGCTGCCACGCGGGAGTCACACCAGCGTTGATGTGTGCGACCGCGTTGCCGCGGCGCCGTACGAGAAGGAGGACGCCATATGGGCCGTGCCGGTGACGTGGTGCCGATCGCGGAGCTGCTTGACGAGCGGCGACACCTCCTGGATGTCGCCTGCTCGTGGTTGGGCGGCAGCATTGAGGCGGAGAGCGTCGTTGATGAGGTCTACCGTCGGTGGTACGGACTGCCCGATACGGTGCGCGCACGTATTGCGGAGCCTCGTTCCTGGCTGGTGAAGACCGCCGGTGGTATCTGTCTGGCCCGGCCGGCTCTGTCCGAGCGTGATCAGGAGGTAGGCCCCGATGCGGCGGGTACCCACGGGGCGCGAGCGGGGGTGAAGCATGCCGGCGCCACACCGGAGGAGCGGATCGGTCAGGTTCTGCTGAACGCTCCGGAAGCCCTGTCGCCCGCGGAGCGGGCGGTGTTCGTGCTCGAAGATGTCTTCGGGGCGGTGCCCCGTCCGGTCACCGGCATCGCGAGCGGTACGGAGCCGGAGCGCATTGAACTCGCCGGTCACGAGCGTCGCCGGGTTCGGGCGCGGCGGTCTCGTCCCACGAGGCCGGATGAGCACGACGCGGTCGCCCGTGCTGTTTGGGAGGCTTGTGCGGTGCAGGACGCCGGACTGCTGGAGTCCTTGCTGCGCTCCGATGCCGCGGCGTTCTTCGACGGCGGCGGCAAGGTCCGAGCGTTGGTCGGACCGGTGCGCGGCAGCAAGCAGGTCGCGCGCAGCCTGCTGACACTGCTGGCCCGAGATCCGCACACCACGCTGACCCCCCAGTCCGTCAACGGCCGGACCGGCCTCGTGGTGCGCTACGACCACCAGGTGGCCGCGGTCATCAGCCTCGACATCACCGATCACCGCGTGGTGCAGGTCTCGGCCGTACTCAACCCGGACAAACTGCGTCACTGGAATCGACCCGCTGACCGCGCCGTGCTCCTCGACAGCCCCGGGCCGACACCGACAACGAACCCTTTCGGCGCTGGCGCCCCAGGCGGGACCCGCCTTCGCGGCTGACGTGGGGTGGCTCGGGCTGCAGCGTACGTGGCGGACGGTGTGTCGGCCATCGAGGGGCCGTCCCGCGATCGACGGGGTGGCGCAGCCGGGTGTGGGCCTTGTCCGGCGGCTCATGGACAACCGGGCCTGCCCGACCGGTGCGTCAGGACCTGGCGGTTCTTCAGGAGTCGAACCCGGCGCGCAGTCCAGGCAGGTGCCGCCGTCGGAGACCGGGTGGTGCAGTCGGCACCTGCGACGGACAAGGAGAGGCCGGGGGGCTCTGCCGGACGGCGGTATCACGTATCGCGCAGCGCATCCCGGTCGAGGAGCTCTGCGTCGATCCGGCCGGTGGTCTGGCTCGCGGGCCGCCCGAGGTCTCGAATGCCCGGACTGGCCCCTTTCGCAAGAGCGAGCACATGCTCGTCATCGTGATGGGGGCAGGCCGGCCGATGCGGCCGAGCGGCCTCCTGTAGGGGGGCGATGGCTCGACGACCGCCAGGCGCTGCGCGGAGACCGGCCGGGCCGGGCCTTTGCCGTTCGTCGCGCCAGGCAGGTGAGGGTGGATGTGTCCCAGGTCGCCTTGCCGTGACACATATATGCGCATATGCTCCTATGTGTCGGCGGGCACCCCCCGTCACCGCTCCTGCCGGTGGCAATGGCCTTGTGGCCGGCCGACACCCCGGGTGCGTGGCGCGAAGCGGCCCGCCCGTCAGGAAGGTCTCGCGATGTGCGCGACCCATAACGTTCCGATTCCGGAAGAGGATTCTGCAATGCCGAACAGCTACACCGCAGTTGTCAACGTCACCGGCGAGGGCCGCAACGGGGGTCGCGCCATGTCCGACGACGGCCTGCTGGAGACCACCTTGTCCCTGCCCAAGGAGCTCGGTGGGGCCGGCACCGCCACCAACCCCGAGCAGCTCTTCGCCGCCGGCTGGGCCGCCTGCTTTCTCGGTGCCGTTCGTCGTGCCGCCGCGGACCGCAAGGTCAAGCTGACCAGCACCGAGATCAACGCCGAGATCACCCTGAAGCACGACAACGGCGAATACTCCCTCGCCGCCGTCCTCAAGCTTGAAATCGGCGGCGTGGACCAGGACCAGGCCACCGAGCTCGCCGACGCGGCCCACCAGCTCTGCCCCTACTCGAAGGCCGTCCGCGGCAACATCCCCGTCACCATCGACGCCACTGCCGTCTGACCCGGCCGGGAACCGGCCGACCGCTGCCTCGGCCGCCCGGGTGGGAGTCTGCGCCGGGTGCATGCGGCGGCTCTCGGCTCTCGTACCTGTTGGAGTCGGCGTCGGCCAGAGGTCGCGCAGCGCGGTTCTCCAGCCGCCGGCACGCCGGTGACCCGCACCGCTGTCCGGGCTGCGACCGGCCCGGAGAGCGGCCGGAGCCGCTCGGTCCTTGGCCAAAGGCCGTCCGGGTGGGTGCCTGGAGCCGAGCGCACATGCTTCTGAATGTCGGGTCTTCGGGGCTGTGCTCCGTGCTCGAGGTTCATTGTGAAAGGAAATTTTCATGACCATGTCTTCCATGGAGCCGCCGGCTCGGGAGGGTTCCGGCTCGCAGTCGGTGTCGCGCGCTGCCCGGCAGGGGTTCTCGCGGCGGGTGTTCGTCGGTGGTGCGGCGGCTTCGGCTGCTGCCGTTGCCGGTGTCTCGCTGGTCGGCGGGGCGACGCCGGCGGTTGCGTCCGCCTGGAGGCGGCGGCCGGAGGGTTTCGGTTCGGTCGGCACGGCTCCGGGGCTTCCTGCGGGGTTCGGGCGGACGTTCTCGAGTCGGTTCGTCCGGGCTGGCGGGCTGCGTCAGCACGTGGTGATCGGGGGCGACGGTCCGCCGCTGCTGCTGGTGCACGGCTGGCCGCAGAACTGGTACGCGTGGCGGATGCTGATGCCGGCTCTGGCGCGGGACTACACCGTCATCGCCGTCGATCAGCGGGGGATCGGGCTGACCGACAAGCCCGGGGAGGGGTACGACACCCGTACCCTCGCCGGCGACCTGGTCGCGCTGATGGACGCGCTCGGCCACGAGCGGTTCGCCGTGGCCGGCCACGACACCGGAATGATCATCAGTTACGCGCTGGCCGCGGACCACCCGGACCGGGTCGACCGCGTGGCCCTCGCCGAGGTTCCCGGGCCTCCGGGAGCGGGCGTCTCGCCGCCCTTGTTCATCGACGAGGCGAACAATAACAGGCTCTGGCACATCCCGTTCAACCGGGTCGACCACGAGCTGACCGAGCAGCTCGTCAGGGGCCGGGAAGAGATCTTCTTCGGCTACGAGTTCGACATCCAGGGCGGGAAGCGGCAGCCCGAGTATGTGCGGGAGTACTACTTCCGTCTCTACTCCGACCCCGAAACCCTGCGGGGCAGCTTCGGGTTCTACCGTGCCTGGGACGCCACAGTCGCACAGAACGTGAAGCGGTCGCAGCAGAAGCTGACGATGCCCGTCCTGGCGATCGGCGGCGCGGAGAGCTGGGGCGGAGCGGTGGGGAATGCGATGAAGCCCATCGCGCAGGACGTGCGGAGCGTGGTCGTCCCCGGCGCCGGCCACTGGGTCGCCGAGCAGGCTCCCCGGGAGATGCTGGCGGCGCTGACCGGGTTCCTGGCCCCGTACCGGGCTTCCGCCGCACGTCGCTGAGCCCGACCAGGAGCCCTCGACCGCGGCTGTCCCGCCCGCCGGATGCCCCGGCGGGCGGGACCCCGGTGAACACCGCACACGGCGTCATTGCACCCGGAGGGGCAGCCGAGACAGCCCGCACGCCGCGGTGCGGCCGGCTTCCCCTGCGGGCGGCCGCTGGGGCCGGACGTCGGACGTGACACGCTCCGCCGCCCGCCCAGGAGCGCCGTGCTCCCCGCCCAACCCAGTCCGGAGTCAAGGATGTTGTTCGACATCGGTCCGCTGGAAGTCGCCACACTGATGGTGCTGGCCGTCGTCCTCGTCGGGCCCGACAAGCTCCCCAAGATGGTGTCCGACATCGCGCGTACGCTGCGCAAGGTCCGGGAGCTCTCCCGGAGCGCCCAGGCGAGCATTCGAAGTGAACTCCCGCCCGAACTGGCGGACCTGGCACTCGAGGACCTCAACCCCATGACCCTTGTGGCCAGGAACCTGCTCGGTGCCGAGGACCTGAACCCGGCCGAACCTGCTGCCGACGCCGACTTCCAAGGCGAGCCGGTCGGCAGTGCCCCGGCCCGGACCTCGAAGAACACCGGAAAGCCTGTCCGGGCCGACCCGATCTCCACAGCCGCCGAGCACCGGCCCTGAGGGAACCACCGCATACCGGTCGACCCGGCATGCCGGCTTCCGCATCCGCGGGCAGTCGGACAACCACACGGGAGCGCCGCTCCCGCGCATCAGCCCCTGCGAAAGGAAACACTTATGTTCGGCAGGCTCGGAGCACCCGAGATCCTCCTCACCCTCGTCGTCCTCCTGCTCCTCTTCGGCGCCAAGCGCCTCCCCGACATGGCGCGTTCCTTCGGGCAGTCGCTGCGGATCCTCAAGAGCGAGACCAAGGCGATGCGAGGGGACGACGAGGACCGGCCCCACACCGGCGGGCACTTTGCAGCTCCCGCTCCTCAGCCCGTGTCCGATGGCCCTCATGCGGCCCCGAAGACGGCCGAGGAACCGGAAATCCCGTACCGGCGCTGAAGCGCCACATCCACGGACACACACATGTGCGGCCGGCGCCGCACATGAAGGGAGCGGGACCGCCCATGCCCACTCACACTCTGCACGAACCTGCGCGCATGCCCCTCGCGGAACATCTTCGAGAACTGCGAAACCGTCTGATCAAGGCGGTCGGGGCGATCCTGCTCGTCACGGTCGTCGCATCCCTCTTCTACAAGCAACTCATCGCATTCCTCATCGACCCCCTGCCCGGCTGCGCCCCCGGCCGACTGGCCGAGGCCCCCGACGGGGAGCGCTGCGGCCTGATCGCCCTCAACGGCCTGCTCTCGCCCTTCACCCTCGCCCTGAAGGTGGCGATCACCGCAGGAGTCGTCACCGCGAGCCCGGTCTGGCTGTACCAGCTGTGGGCCTTCCTCGTGCCGGGGCTGCACCGCAACGAGAGGAAGTACACCCTGGCCTTCCTCGGAGCCGGTATCCCTCTGTTCCTGGCCGGCGCCGCCGTGGCGTACTGGAGCCTGCCCACCACGACACGGGTGCTGATCTCCTTCACTCCCGACACGGCCACCAACGTGCTGCCCGTCGACGACTTCCTCGACCTGGCCACCCGCATGGTCGTCGTCTTCGGCCTCTCCTTCGAACTCCCCGTCCTCCTCGTCCTGCTCAATCTCGGCGGCGTCATCACCGCGCGCCGGATGATCGGCTGGTGGCGCGCCATGCTCATGGGCATCGCCGTCTTCGCCGCACTCGCGACCCCCAGCACCGACCCGCTCAGCATGCTGCTGCTCGCCGCCCCGATCAGCCTGCTCTACCTGGGAGCATGCGCGATCGCCTGGGGCAACGACCGCCGCAAGGCGTCTGGAAGCCGTGAGCGTTGAAGGGCAGCCGCCGCGCCGAGGCGGAGGATCTGATGGAGCAGGTACCCGTCCGGGACCGGGCGCCGGTGGGCGGCGAAAGGAGATCGTGCACCTCGCGCAGGAGGTCCCGAACCGGAACTGGACGTGCTGCGTGCGACGTTGGCCGGCTTGATCAACAGTTGACGGTCCGGCCGCGGATCGTTGTCTCCACGGCCGCATGACGACGTCTCAGCGGCGGCGGCTTCGGCGAGGAGCCGCCGGCGACGTCAGGCGTCGGGGTGCCACCGGCGCGAAGTGCGGCCACCGGCTCAGGCCGAGGCGCGATGCCGCCGGTCGCGGACAACCGGACTTGTCGCACCCGCAGTTTCTGCGGCGGCCTCGACGAGGACTGCTCCTGCGGCCTGACCCTGTTCGTCCGGACGAAGGACACCTGTACGCACCCGGCGAGGAATTCCGGCGCCCGCGCACCAAGGCCGCTGTCCGGGCGGTGCGTCGAAACCTAGTGGTCCTTCAGCAGCGCCTGCTGGGCGGAGCGGGCGATCCAGGCCTGGGCGCGGTCGAACGGCCAGGCGCGTTCGCCGACGAGTGTCATCCAGGCGTGCGGGCCGAGGTGGAACCAGAGGATGTCGACGGCCTCCGCGCGAGAAACGTCGGCACGGAGCGCGTCGAGCGCCACGAGGCGGTCGGTCACGCGGTTGAGGGCCTGGACGTAGTCGTCGGCCCCCCGGTCCAGGACCGCTGTGACGGCGGGTTCTCCTGGCGGGTTTCGGTAGAACAACCCGTACACGAGTTCCCAGTGGCGTTCGTGGGTGTGCCGGGTGCCCTCGGCGGTCAGCTCTATCACGGTGCGCGGGTCGTCGCTGGCCTCGACGGCGGCAAGGACGTCTGCGACGTCCGGATCGGTGAGGGCCGGCTCCAGCAGGGCAGTGAGGATGCCCGGCTTGTTCCCGACGCTGCTGTACACGGTCGGCACGGCGACCTTCGCCGCCTCCGCGATCTGCCCGATGGTGACCTCGGCATACCCGCGGGCCAGGAACAGCGCGTGCGCACTGCTCAGGACGGCCTCCCGCGTCGCGGCGGCCGCATCGGCGCGGCGGGGCGAGTGGTACTTCCGGATGGTCACCCGCGCATCCTACCTCCTGCACAAGGAGTGACTATTGACAATAGACTCCACTAATGAATATTTTCTATTTATGAATATAGGAACCTCTAATGAATCTGTGGCGATCGTCGAGACCCGGCTTGTCCACGAGGTCCACCGGGTGGCCACCACCCTGCTGGCCGAGGCCGCCGTCCGTCCCTCGGTGCCGCTGGGCGCCCTGGCACAGCTGCGGGACTTCCTCGTGGTGAACCTGCGCCATCACCACGAGACCGAGGACAACGACCTGTGGCCGCGGATCGTCGCGGCGGCGCCCGCCACGGCGCCCGCGCTCGAAACGCTGAGCGAGGAGCACGAGCGACTGGACACCGCGCTCGACCTGCTGGCCGCGGTCGCCGTGGGCGAGGGCGAGGGTGGAGCCGGTCGGGCGGACGGCGCGGAGGACGGGGTCCGGGCTGCGCTGCGGGATGCGGCCGCAGCGGTACGCGACACGGTCCACGACCACCTGGCCCACGAGGAGCCGCTCCTTCTCCCCGCGCTCCGCGACCACATCAGCCCCGCCGGGTGGCAGGACTTCGCGCAGCGGGTGATCGCGACCACGCCGCCCGTGGCCGGGCACCTGATGATCGGGCTCCTCGACGAAGTCGGTACCCCGGCGGAGGTCGAGCTGATGCTCGCCGGCCTGCCGGAGACGCTGCACCCGCTTCTCCCCGCCATGCGTCTGCAGGCAACGGACGATCTCCGGATCCTCCGCGGGGCAGGCTCGTGACCATCACGCCCGTCAGCTGGCCGGCCGCGGCGGACGCCGTGATCAGGGGCGATCTCACCGTCGCGGCCGCCTATCCCACCCCGGCCGGTGGTGCCGTGGTCACCCCCGTCTCACCGGTGGGCCTGGCAGACCGGGAGGCGGGCCTGGTCGGCTTCACCACCTCGCTCGGTTTCCCGAAGAAACTCGAACGCATCCTGCGCGACCCGCACGTCTCCCTCGCCTACCACACGCGCGAGCACGGCTTCGCCGAGAGCAACTCGTACGTCCTGGCGCAGGGCACCGCCTCGGTGGACCTGCGTCCGGCACCGCAGCGACTGACCGAACTGATGCGGGCCACGGAGGCGTTCCTCGGGGAAACCAGGCGCGGGCCGATCTGGGACTGGCTGCTGCGCGAGTACCACCAGGAGCGCGTCTTCGTCGACGTCGGGGTCGAGCGGGTCACCGTCTGGCCCGATCAGGCGGCCCGCGGCCCGATGACGGTCACAGGCGCCGCCTGGCCGGGGGTGCCGACCGGACAGAGACCGCCGAAGAACGGCACGGGCCCACGTGTCGACGTCGCCGCACTCGCACGGCAGATCAGTGGGCTGCCGCACCGGCTGCTCGCCTACCGTGGTGCGGACGGCTTTCCGGTCATCGTCCCGGTGGCAGTCTCCGGGCACGACGACACCGGCCTGCACCTCGACGTGCCCCCAGGGCTGTTGCCGCCGGGCGGGCGAAGAGCAGGGTTTCTCGCCCATGCCTTCCGACCCCAGTGCGTCGGGCTGGGCATGCGCACACTCACCGGCTGGCTGACCGTCACCGATGAGGGCGCCCGCTACGCCCCCCACACGTCCAAGGGGCTGGCCGCGCCGCCGTACCGGACTCTTCTGACGGTCTCGAACGGCCTGTTGGCCAAGTACGGGCTGTGGCGCGCCCGCCGTAACGGCACGGCGGCCCGTCTGCAGCACCTCGCCGCCCGCGGCCCGGCGCACTGACCCGGAAGGCCACAGGGTGCTCCGCGGATGCCGAGAGCAGTGAATCCCGACGCCGACCGCCCTGCCCCCGGGCCCCGACGGTGGTGCGCTCGACGCCGTGCCGCCCCGGGCGGCGTACACCGCGTGCTGCCGCACCGCTGACGGCGCCGGACGCCCCGCCGCTCGGCAGAAGCCGACCAGCCCAAGCCGAGCACCCCTCTTCCGCGCCCGCCCCGAACAGACCAGATCTCGGGGCGGGCCACCGCATGACACACCCCTTTCCGATCGGAGCGACCATGAACTCTTTTGCCATACACGCCGGTTCGATGTTCGACGGATTCAGCCTCTCGGGCCCCGCCACCGTGCACGTCTCGGGCGACCGCATCCTGCGCGTGGACCGCACCGGCGCGTTGCCCGCCGACGGCACCGAGGTCATCGACCTCGGTCCCTCGGCCTGCCTGCTGCCCGGCCTCATCGACACCCACGTCCACCTTGCCTTCGACGCCGGCCCCGACCCCGTCACCTCCTTGGCCGCCACTTCCGACAGCGACCTCCTGGCCCACATGCGGGCCGCGGCCCGGTCCGCCCTGCTGGCCGGCATCACCACCGTGCGCGACCTCGGCGACCGCCGCTACCTCTCACTGGCCCTCGTGGAAGAGATGGCCCAGCATCCGGAGCAGGGTCCGGAGATCCTTCCCGCCGGCCCTCCGCTGACCACCCCGGGCGGCCACTGCCACTTCCTCGGCGGCGAGGTCGAGGGCGCCGAGGCGCTGCGTGCCGCCGTCCGCGAGCGTCACACCCGGGGCTGCGCCGTCATCAAGATCATGGCCAGCGGCGGCCACATGACACCCGACTCCGTGCCGGCGCACGCGTCGCAGTACAGCCTGGAAGACCTGCGTGTCGTCGTGGACGAAGCGCACCGACTCGGGCTGCCGGTGGCTGCCCACGCCCATGGCGTCCAGGCCATCCGGGACGCCGTCGAAGCGGGCGTCGACAGCCTGGAGCACGTCTCCTTCCTCACCGCTGACGGAGTCGCCTCCGACCCCGACCTCATCGACACCATCGCGAGGAACGGAACCTTCGTCAGCCTGACGCTCGGCATGGCCCCCGGCGAAGTCTTCACGCCGCCCAAGGGCATGACCGCGCAAGACATGGCCGCACATGTCGACGCGATCCTGGACTCCCACAGCAGCCTGCACAAGCACGGCGCCCACGTGGTCATCGGATCGGACGCCGGTACCGGGCCCTGGAAGCCGCACAACGTCCTGCCCCACGGCGTGGCCGACCTGGCCCGGCTGGGCGTCGCGCCGCTGGACGCGCTGATGTCCATGACCAGCACGGCGGCCCGACTGTGCCGTGTGGAGGGCCGTAAGGGCCGGATCGCGGCCGGCGCCGACGCCGACATCCTGGTCATCGACGGCAACCCCGCGTACGACCCCGCAGCCGTCCTCGACGTACAGGCAGTCTTCCGCGCCGGTATCCGCGTACGCTGAGCAGTCCGGGGACCGCCGCCGGCGCTGCCGCCCCGTCTCCGATCCTCGCCGGACGGGCATCCGGAAGTGCTGTCGCCCCCTTCGACGGCAGCACGCCCTTCCTCGCCCTTTCCGGTGCGGCCCGGCAAAGGCCCAACGGCCGCAGCATCAGGTGCACGTCGAAGTGCTCGGCGAGTTTGCGGAAGTACGCGGCCCGGAATTCCTTGCCGCACTCCAGGTCCTTCAGCGCGATCCCGATCTCCTTCTCCTCGCAGCGATCGCCGAAACCCGTCCCACCCTCACCGAGCAGGCCCTGCACGACTTCCACGAGGACATCGAGCACCACACCCGGACCTGACGCCCACCCGACCTCCCTCGCCGTCCCCACTCCGCGCCTGTCCGCCTCGCGGTTCTCACCGGGGCAGGTCGTGGGACGACTGCGGGCGCAGCGGTGGCGCGTCGTCCGGGGCCGTGACGACGCCGGCGGCTGCGGCGTCGAATCCTGCCGGCCAGATCGTTGTGGCGTCACACACTGCGCCTGTCAGGCCGGCCATGGCCGGGTCGGTACCCGTCAGGTCGGCGCCGCGCAGATCGGCCAGTTCGAACCGCGCGCCTGTGACCACCGCACCCGTCAGATCGGCGCCGGTCAGGTCCGTCGCACTCAGGTCCGCCCCATCGAGCCGGGCATGCCACAAGATTGCAGTGCGCAGGTCGGCCTGGTGCAGGCCGGCGTTGCTGAGCACGGCGCCGGCCAGCCAGATGCCGGTCAGATCCGCACGTCCCAGGTCCGCACCGGTCAGGCGTGCGTCGGAGAGGTCGCTGTAGTGCAGGTCGGCGTCGGCCAGGTCGGCGAAGGCCAGCCGCGCCCGTCGGAGGTCGATCCGGTCCAGAGGCAGTTCCTGATGGCGCGGCGCCGGTGCCCGGCGGCCAAGCACCGTCATTGCCGCCTGCCGGTCGGGAAACCGCACGGACAGCGGTTCTTCCCCGCCGTGGGTACGTGCCAGTTCGCCTTTGTGCGCCTGGTCACGGGGTGCCGGCCGCTCGCTGACGGGAACTGCCGGTCCGGTGCGCTTCACGAAGGAGCACAGCACCTCCGCGATCGGCCCGCGGTCGTCCGGCGAGTCATGGGCGATGCGTTCGAGGGCATAGACCGCGCCGATCCGTACCTCCGGACTGGTACTGCCCAGTTGCTCCACGGCTGCCGTGAAGCGCTGGGTGATCTGCCCCTGGCGACTGACATCCAGCTGCCGCCAGGTGAAGTACGCGCCGATCAGCAGAGCCACGCCCGCCAGGCCCTGCAACAGCGTGGTGCGGATGTCGTTGACCGCCTTCGCCCGCTCTGCGGCGGGTGTCGAGGGAGCGTCCCAGCTCAGCAGGTAGCGAGGTGCCACCACGGTGACGAAGGCGACCAGCACCACGCTGGCGCAGACGATGGCGAGGCCCGTCGCCCATGACCGGCCGACGCGGCGCGGCCCGGGGGGTATCTCCTCGCGTATGGGGTGTCCGGGCAGGACCCTCCGTTCTCTGGACGACCTGGCCATCCCCCCACCACTTCCTGCCGACGCTCGCCGCAATGGCAGAAGGATGCGTCCCGGCAGCCGTCTTCAAACGCCCGTACACGAGCTTGCCTGGAAGGCCGTGGGTTCAGACACAGGCAAGGGTCAGAGTCATCGAATAGCGCACGGTCAGAACACCGTGTCTTCACCAGTGAGACATCATTTCAGTCGGCCTGATCTTGCGGGGGTCCGGGGTGATGACTGCCGCGCTTGTCGAGCGGATGGCGCCCGAAGAGTTATGGGCGTTGTTCCAGCGGGTGGTGCCGCCCGCACCGGTTCGCCCGCAAGGTGGCGGGCACCGCCGGTGAGGGGACCGCGAGGTGCTGGCCGCGATCATCCTCGTGGCCCCCTCGGGCTGCGCCTGGAACCAACTCCTGCCGGGCTTCGGGCTGTCGGGGGTCACCGCCTTTCGGCGGTTCACCGAGTGGACCGAGGCCAGGGTGTGGGCGAAGCTCCACCGCCTGGTCCTGGACGAACTCGGCGCCCGGGGCGAGCTGGACCGGTCACGGTGCGCGATCGACCCCGTCACCGTCCGGGCCCTCAAAGGGGGCACCTGACAGGACCGAATTCGACCGGCCGCGGGGAGAAGGGGTCGAAAGTCCACCTCATCGTGGATCTCCAGGGCCTGCCCCTGTCGGTCGGCATCTCCGCCGCCAACCTCCACGACAGCCAGGCCCTCATCCCGCTGGTCTGCGGTACTCCGCCCATTCGTTCGCGTCGCGACCCGCGACGTCGACGGCCCGGCAAGCTGCATGGCGACAAGGGCTACGACTGTCGTCACCTGCGGCGATGGCTCGCTTCCCGCGGCATCCGGCACCGTCTCGCCCGCAAGGGCGTCGAGTCGTCCCGGCGCCTGGACCGACATCGCTGGGTCGTGGAGCGGACCGTGCCGTGGCTGTCCGGGGGCCGACGCCTTCACCGCCGTCGCTGCTGCCCTCATACGCCACCGCCGACTGGCCAAGTGAAATGGCGTCTGAGCATCGACGTGTGCATGGGGCGTTGTACGACGGTTCGGACCCTGGGCATCTTGATGTGTCCCGGTTGCGCAGGGCGTCGGCAGGCTTGCCACTTCCCTGGACGGCGGAGAGGCGGCTGGTCCCGGCGGTCGATGTGACCCCGTACCGTACGAGGCGCCGGTCCCTCCGGCACCCCGTACGGCCACGGCAGCAGCCGGCCCAGACCACAATCCCCACCAAGACCACCCCACCACGGGCACGATCCGACAACCCCGCCCCCAGCCACGCAGCCAGCCCCTCCGGCAACCCCACCGACAACTGTCGACCCTCTCCCGACACCTGACGGAGCCTCCGCAGGTCACCACGCTGCTCGGGCGTGACCGAGACCCAGACATCCCCCTCTGCACACCCCCCGAGCCCGCCCAACAACACAAGAAGGAAAGCGAAGGGGAGCGGACGGGACGCGGTGGGCGCGCCGCCGGGGAACCGGGCGACTTGAGCTCCTGGGGCGCGTCGGCGGGGCTTCCGCGCTCGAGTGCCGGGCGGGGCCGGCGCGGGCAGATCACAGGGAGACAGCGCGGACGGCGCGCGGCACCGGACACCGGAGCGCAGCACCGGTTCGCTCACGGATCGCTCCGACCGTCCCTGCCGCCCAGCCCCCCAGTCCCGCAGGTGTCCGAACGCAATCTCGACTTTGGCAAGTTCGGCGTGCGCGGCATCAAGGGCCACGAAGCCGTCGCTCGCCAGCTGGACGCCCTTGCCGGGTGCGTCGCCACCCCGGTCACGGTCCGGTGCGGTCTGCTGGCCCGCCCGCACCACACCTCACCCGCACCGAGCACGCCCGCGCCGCTGCCCGTGAGGCCGGCCTGACCGCCACACCTCGAACCATCCGGGCCTGGCTCGTCGGCACCCGCCGGCCCTCCCGCGCCGGCCTCGCCGGGATCGAGCAGGCATACGCGCCGTACGTCGGGAGAACGTCGCCCGCTGTCTGATCGCCCGCCTCGACCGGGACGGCCGCGGCACCCGCGTGGAGTTCCACCCGCTCAACCAGAATCAGGTCACCCGGCCCCACCAGCGAGTGGTGGAGTTCCGGAGGCTGAACGTCCGGCGCTGGGACCGGATCGTGGCCGCATGTGGACAAAGCCATCGGCTGCTTCGCCCGCTGAAGGCGGACCTGGCAGCCCACCGCACCCTTCGGGTCTTCGAACCGATCGGGACCACCGCGCCGACCCGCGCCACGACTTCGACGGGTGCCGTCCTCCGGCGCGGAAGCGTGGCAGCGCACCTCTGATCCTCGGGCCGTCCTTCCGCAGTGGCTGATACCGGGGTAAGTGGTGCTCTCGTTTGACGAGTTGATCAGATAACCGTTATCTATTGGCTAGCCGTTAGGGGGGTGGGGATGCAGGACGCGATTCTGGCGATGCTCGTGAAGGAGCCGGCCCATGGCTATGACATCGGCTCGCGGCTGCGACGGGTGCTCGGGCCGCTTGGGGAGTCGATGAACGCGGGTCAGGTCTACGTGACGTTGGGGCGGCTGGAGAAGGCGGGACTGGTCGTCCACGAGCGGGTGGACGGGCTGCCGACCCGGCCGGACCGCAAGGTGTACGCCCTGACGGATGCCGGACGGGAGCGAGTGGCGGGCTGGCTGGCCGCGCGCAAGTGGCCGAAGCCCGATCTGGTGGAGTTCCACCTCAAACTCGCCGCGGCGAGCGATACAGGGCTGGCCGATCCGGCGGAGCTGGTGGCCGCGCAACGCCGCGATGTGCGGCAGCGCCTGCACGAAGTGCAGCGCGCCGTGGTGGCCGAGCCGGACGGTTCGGTCACCGGCCTGCTGCTGGAAGGGGTCGCGCTGCGGCTGCAGGCGGATCTGCGCTGGCTGGAAGCCTGCGAACGGCTCTGGGCGAATGTCGAGAACGAATCCGAGGACGAATGAGCGAGTTCAACGATGTGCTGCGGGTCAGAGGCTTGTGCAAGGAGCACGGTCACGGACAGAGCCTGGTGCGCGCGGTCGACGGCATCGACCTGGAGGTACCAGCGGGCCAGACCCTGGCGGTGACGGGCCCCAGCGGCTGCGGCAAGTCCACTCTGCTGCACCTGCTCGGCGGTCTCGAGCGCCCTACCCGTGGTGAGGTGTGGCTGGCCGGCCGACGTCTGGACACCGCTGGTGAGCGGACGTCGGCCCGGCTGCGCAGCCGGACGGTGGGGTTCGTCTTCCAGGCGTTCCATCTGGTGGAGGAGTTGTCGGCGGCGGAGAACGTGGAACTCCCTGCCCTCCTGGCGGGATGCTCTCCGCGTGCGGCCAGGCGCCGCGCGGCCCTCCTGCTGGAACAGGTCGGGCTCGCCGACCGGGCCCGCCATCTGCCTTGGGAGCTGTCCGGGGGACAGCGCCAGCGGGTGGCCATAGCCCGCGCGCTGGCCAACGAGCCGTTGATCCTGCTGGCGGACGAGCCGACCGGGAACCTGGACACCGCGGCGACACTCGATGTGCTGCGCCTCTTCGCGGACCTCCGGACCGCGGGGCAGACCCTCGTGGTCGTCACTCATGACGAGCGTGTCGCGGCGAGCGCGGACCGGCTGATCTCGATGAGCGATGGAAGGTTCGTCGACGACACCCCGCTGACGGGCCGTGCCGAAGGTCTCGGCGAACTGATCGGGATGGAGGACTGAACGTCGTGGGCCGAATCCTGGCGGTCGTCCGCCTCGTTCTGGGCGACCTGCGGCGGCATCCCGCCCAAGCCGCCCTGTTCCTCCTGTCGTTGACCGTCGCCACCGCCGTGCTGAGCCTGGGCGGGTCACTGTCCCAAGCGACCGACTCGCTCTACCGGCACACGCGAGAGGTGACGGCCGGGCCGGACCTGGTCGCGGTCGTGGAGGGCGGCGACCCCGCCGCCCCGGCGCTGGAGTCCCTGGAGCGGGCTTCCGGTGTCGTCGCCCACAGCAGGCCCTACCGACGGTTCCTCACCACGCTCACCGCGCACGGTGCCGAGGTGCGCACCGTGGTGCAGGGCGCCGATGCGACACCGGGTCCGATCGACCGGCCTCTGGTGACGTCGGGCAGTTGGGTACGTTCCGGTGGCGTCATCGTCGAACGCGGCTTCGCCGACGCTCTGGGTGTCCACGTCGGCGACCGCGTCACTGTCGCCGGCCGTTCCCTGCCGGTCGTCGGGACCGCCGTGACCGCGGCCGGTCCCGTCTATCCATGGGCGACGATGAGTGCCCCGGGCAGCGGACCGACCGATCACAGCGGTCTGGTCTGGCTGAACGAGCCCGACACCCGGCCGTTGGTCTCCGCGCGCCTTCCGGTGACCTCCCTGCTTTACCTGAAGCTGCGCGACCCCGACACCGCCCAGGCGTTCGCGGACTCCCACCACGACCCCGGCGCCCCGGTGAACTTCTTCACCTGGCAGCACCTCGCCCGCCACGACTCGCTCATGCTGAGCGGCCTCCAGCCGATCCTGGTCATGGGCAGCGGCATGCTCGGCTTCGTGGCCATCGCCGGTGTGACCACACTCGCCGCGGGACGCGCCGCCGCACAGACCCGCAGGGTCGGGCTGCTCAAGGCCGTCGGCGCCACACCCGGCCTCATAGCCACCGTCCTGTTCAGCGAATACCTGACCCTGGCCCTGCTCGCCGACGTCCTGGGGCTCACGGCCGCACGACTGGCCGGGCACGCCGTCACCAATCCCGGCGGCGGCCTGATCACCACCGGCACCGGCCCCACCGGCACCGTCATCGCCGGCACGACCCTCCTCGCCCTGGCCGCGGCGGCCCTCACCACCCTCGCGCCGACCCTGCGCGCCCTGCGCACCGAAACCGTCGCCGCGCTCGCCGACACCGCCCACCGGCCCCGGCACCGGCCCCGTCTCACCGCAGTGTCCGCGCTGCTGCCGACCCCGCTCCTGCTCGGGCTCCGTCTCATCGCCCGTCGGCCCGGCCGCGCGATGCTGCACACGTGCAGCACGGCGACCACGCAGACCGGGATCACCTTCCTGCTCCTGGTCCGCGCCGATCACATCGAGGGCTACGACCTCGGCGCCTCCACCTTGACCGATCTGCGGATGGTCCACGGACAGCACGTCCTGCTGGTCATCACCGCCATGATGATCGCCCTCGCTCTGGTGAACACCGTCACGATCACCTGGACCACGGCCCTGGAAGCCCGGCCCGCCATGGCCGTCGCCCGCGCCCTCGGCGCCACTCCCGGGCAGATCACCGCGGGACTGTCCCTCGCACAGCTTCTGCCCACGCTGATCGGCGTGATCGCCGGCCTGCCCCTCCTCCTGCTCCTGCCCCTCGTCTCCGACCGACCGGTCTACCCGCCGACGTGGTTGCTGCTGACCGCCGCACTCACCCCTCTCCTGGCGACCGCGGCACTGACCGCCGTACCCGCCCGTCTCTCGGCCCGCCGGTCCGTGGCACGAACCCTCAGCGCCGAAGCGGCGTGACCGATCGCCCCATGGCGAGACGGCCCCGGTCGGCGCACGGCCGCCGGGGCCCGCGGCACGCTTCACCCTTACGGTCACCGCTCGATGCCGGGTACTCCTTCGCCACAGCGTGCGACGAGTTCGGCGACCCGCAGGGCAAAGGCCTCGACCGGCGTTCCGGCGAAGGTTGCTTTCAGGACCTCCGCCGCTGGACTACCGGGGCCACGCTGTGGCAGTCGGCACGGCTGTTCCGCGCTGGGCCGACGACTCTGTTGCACTCCTCGCCCTCGCCCTGCTCGGGCTCGGCTGGAACAGCGGCCTCGTCTCCGGCACCGCTGTTCAAACGACCATGCCGTCTGCCAGATGCCCGCCGCACGGCGAGGGCCCGCGCCGACGGACGTGACGCGGGCCCCATATCGCCCCGGACGGAACGGTGTTGCCAGGCATGTCAGACCGTTGTGGTCGTCCGCCGGCGGCGTCGTCGCCGGGGAAGCTCCGGATCGCCGCGACCGCCCTTCGATCCACCGGACCCCTTCCCGCACCGGCTCGGTGCCCTTGGCGATCCGGTGCAGGAGCGCGACCAGGCCGCGGGCGTCGTCGGTGGCCTGCGCCGTGCACTCCCAGGGGCGGCTGCGCACCGAGGGGACAAACCCGATCACCGGCCCGTTCACGGCCCTGATCGTGATCGTGCCCATGTTGCTGGGCGTCGCCCTGGCACCGCACGCGCGAGTCGCCGGCAACGCGTGGTTCGCCATCAACGGCGGCCGACTCGATCCCGGCGCCGAGATGCTCGCCGGGTACGCGGTTCTGATGGTTCTGGTGCAGATCGGCCTGACGGGCGCCTATCTGCGCGTGCCCTTCAGCCCAGGCCATCGGGCCTTCTCCTTCTTCTGCGCGGCAGTCTTCACCAATGGCATCCACTGGCTGGACGTCGAGCACGTCCATGGCCAGAAGGCGCTGACCTACGCCGCTCTTGCCGTCGCCACCGTGGGGCTGGCCGCTCTCGCAGCCCGCCCCGTCCTCGGTCTGACCCGGCGTGATTTCCTCCCCCGGGTACCAGCTGCTCCCGTGGCGGCGACCGCGCCCGCCGGCGGATCCTGACGCGGTCGTCGGGGACCCGGACGCACCGCGTGCAGGATGTCGCAGAAGCGCGGGCGACAGCGACGGCCTCCCGCGGCGAACGACGTCCTCGAAGCGTCTGCCGAACGTGCGGACATCAATCCGGTGAGGCGGGATCGGCGGGTGAGAATTCCGGCTCGGCCCAGCGCAGCGGCACGGCGCCCGAGGTCTTGACGACGTGTTCCACGGTGAAGCGGACCCTGCGGGTGCCGTCGGCGGCGGACTCGGTGCGGGTATGGCCGGTCAGCTGCAGGGCCGTGCCGTCCCTCCAGTCGAGGAAGAGCAGTCCCGCCCTCGGGTTCACGGCGAGATTGCCGAGGCTGAGGAACATGGCGTTGCCGGGGTAGTCGGGCCAGGTAAGCTCGGTGGGCGATGTGGGCCGTACGAAGCCGGGGTTGCCGCCGCGGTGGCTGGCCTCGGCGCCGAAGGGGCCGGTCGTGGCGAGGAAGAAGGTGTCCGAGGCGGCGACGAACGCGGCCTGCCGGGCGGTGAGTTCGCCGCCTCGGCGGGGCGGTCCGGGCCGCCTGTCCGGTTCCCACCGGTATTCCGTACGCCGCTGGATGTACTTGGGGCAGTTGGCGAACACCCGCTCCGCCGCGATCGCGAGGCCCGAACCGGTCGGGCGGGACCTGCCGTTGAGGCGCATCCGGCGGCGGGTGCGGGGGTCGAGGGCGAGGGTGGCGACCGCCGTGTCCGGGTGGGCGAGGACGGCCGCGAGCGGGTCGCCGGGCAGCGGGCCGCCGGCGACGGAGACCTGCCGGGGCCCGGTGGCGCGCACGAAGCCGGGCTGCCCGCTCAGCGGTGACGCCCACACCTGGCCGGTCGCGGGGTCGGCCGCGCCGACGACCAGCAGCGGCTGCTGCTCCAGGAAGGCCGCAGCCACCGGCTTGATGCCCTCGCCGATCGCGCGGCCCACGTGGTCGGCGGCCTCCCGCAGACCTGACTGCTCCTGCAGCGCGCGCGAGCCCGCGTGGTAGATGCTCATGATCAAGACCCTTCTTCGGCTCGGGCGTCGGCAGTGACGGCAGTGGCGCAGACGAGCATGTCGGACTTTGTGGCACCGGGGTCCGAGGGGAGGTCCTAGAAGAACCCGCAGGTGGGGGAGGACTCGTGCGGAGCGGGAGCACCCTTGATGCCGTGGCCGGTGGAGATCTCCAGACGGGTGCCGTCCGGGTCGTGGAAGAAGATGCCGCCGGAGTCGGCGCCCTCGCTGTGGGCCACCACGCCGTCATGGGCGAAGTCGACGCCGTGCGCGCGCAGTGCCGCCTCGTACTCCCGGACCTGCTCGACGGAGCCGGCGGTGAACGCGAGGTGGTGCAGGCCGGCGCGCCCGCCCTCGTACGGCTGCTCCGCCTGCTGCCAGAGGGTGAGGACCGGGGCGTCGCCGTCGCTGTCGCCCAGGAATGCGTATCGCCGCTCGTCCTGAGAGCCCTGGGCGAGCAGCGCGAAGCCGAGGACGTCCCGGTAGAAGGCGAGCGAGCGGTCGAGGTCGGTGACGTTCAGGCCGACGTGGCCGGTGTTCAGGGTCGTGGCCGACATGGAGACTCCTTCGATGAAAAACCTAACCACTGCAATGAATTTTAAGGGTTAGCTTCAGTCGGGTCAACCGTTCACGTACACTTGAGTGGTTAGCAGCGAAGGAGTCGCCCATGTCCGTCGATCCGCGCCCTCTCACCGGCGAGCCGCTGGCCCTCGACCTGCTCAACACGCGCTGGCTGCGGGACGGGGTGACACAGGACCTGCTCAGCGGGATCGACGGCTTCGCTGTGTGGCTGGCTGCGGCCGGACTCGACGACCGGTTCGCGGCCGACGCGTCGGCCCTCAGGCACACCCTTCAAGCCCGAGATGCTCTGGCGACAGCCGTGGACGGGACCCCCGCCATGGGCGCGGCGCCCGTCGACGCCGTACTCGGCCACGGCCGCATCCGCGCCACCCTCACCGCCGAAGGACCTGGTGAGGTGGCTGAGTTCGACGACCCCTCCTGGGGGCCGGCGTGGCTCGCCGCCCGCGACTACCTGCGCCTGCTCAGCACGGCACCCGACCGGATCCGGGCCTGCGCCCACGAGTCGTGCGTGCTGCACTTCTTCGACACATCGCGCAACGGCACCCGCCGCTGGTGCTCCATGGCCTCCTGCGGCAATCGGGCCAAGGCGTCCCGTCACTATGCCCGCTCGAAGGAGAACTGAGCGTTTCGTCCGTCCGGCGGGAGGGGGCATCGTCCCACCGGAACCGTGCCCGTCCCGGCGGTCACCTCCATGTGCCGACGCGTGCGCCGGACCTCGGGCGGAGGTCCCGAGTGTGCCTGAGCGGCTACCGCACGGGGGCCCAGGGAGGCTCGCGGCCGCGCGGGATGTTCACCGGCTGGCCCGTGTGACGCGGTCGACCACGATCTGGTCGGATCCGCCAGGTCCACCGCGGCCGCACCTGGCCCGATCCCACCGTCCAGACCCGACTCGTCGCCGAGATGGTCGGTGATCTCGCCTTCCAGGGCGGACTCCAGCAGCCGCTTGGTCAACTGCTGCAACAGCCCGCCTTCACCGGTCAGCTGCAGGCCGCTCAGGAGCCTGCCCGTTGGTGACCCGACAGTGTTGGGCTCGGGTGGGAGTCAGGAAGGCCGGTGGCCGTCAGGGCCGGGGCGCGCGGAGGTGTCGCCTTTCGGCCAGCTCCTCCGCACTGACCACGGTCAGAACCGGGGCACCGGCCGGCGCGAACATGGTCACGACCAGCTGCGACTGCGCGTGGGGAAGGTTGTTGGCGCCTTGGTAGTGGATCACGTCACCGCCGGGCTCGAACACGGCGTCACCGGCCTTGAGAACCCGGGGCGGCTGGCCCTCCAGCTCGAAGAGGATCTCGCCCTGGGTCACGTAGCCGAAGAGCGGCCCCGGGTGCCGGTGCGGCGGCGCGCCGGGGTCACCGGGCTGCAGGGTGACCAGGACGGTCCTGGCCTCGGTGCCGACCGCGATTCGGGATGCGGCATCCGGCAGGGTCGCGATTATCTCGACGCCCGGGGGCAGGTGCGTGTGTTCAGTGCTCATCTATGCCTCCTAAAAGGGGATGTCGACAGTAAGGACCGGACTGCTTGCTCGTTTGTGACACGTCTGGGCGGCCGGGACATGTCCAGGGTTGCGCGCGGGGGAGCGGTCTTCCGAGGGGTGAGAGCGTTCGGTCTGCAGCCTGCTCGGGCTGGTCGGAGCGCGGTCAGGGACCCGGCCGCCTGTCCGGAGAGCCGAGCCGGATCTTCGGGAGCGTGTGTCACGGGGCCCGATGCGTGATCGAGCGCATTCGGTGACACCGGGCGGACCGGTGCGCAGACTCGTCTCGAAAACCGGTGCCGGTGTATTGGTGGCGGCTGCGACGAGCGGGCTGCTGTGCCTGCCGTGTGAAGCTCCCTGCGACCTGCACAGCCTGATACTGGGCCGGATGGTCCCGGAGGAAGTAGTCATAGGCAGTGAGCAAGAAGGGGGTAGTGAGCAAGAAGGGTGACGGGCCTGTCAGCGCAAACTGGTGCTCAGGCGGGCACCGCGGCCAGCTTTGTCGGGTTCATCATCCACAGCAGCCGGTCGATGCCGTCCGGGGCGACACGTACCGAGATGGCGGCGAACACGACCCCGTCGCGGGAGAGAACCACCCCGGCCTGGCCGTTGATCTCGATCGGGTGCACCGTGGCATCGGCCCAGAACCGGTCGGCGAAGGCGTGGCAGTAAGCCGCCACGCGGTGTCGGCCCACGACGGGGAACTTCGACGCCCGGACGACTCCGCCACCGTCGGCGTACGAAACGACATCCGCCGCGAACAACTCCTCGAGCGCGGCCACGTTCCCCGCCTGTGCGGCGGCTACGAACGCCGTGAGGAAGCGCTGATGTTCGGCCGACTCGACACTCGACCGCTTGTCCGCGGCGAGGTGCTTCCGCGCCCGGTTCACCAACTGCCGTGTGTTGGCCGGCGTCTGGCCGATGATCTCCGCGATTTGCTGGTACGGGTAGTCGAACGCTTCCCGCAGCACATACGCCGCACGTTCCGTGGGGGTGAGCTTCTCCAACAGCATGAGCACCGCGACTTCGAGCGCCTCCCCGTTGACGGCTCCCAGCGCGGGGTCGCTCCGGGTGTCGACCGGCTCCGGCAGCCAGGGGCCGACATACGTCTCACGGCGGACCCTGGCCGACTGCAGTACGTTGATCGCGAGTCTGGTCGCGGTCGTGGTGAGAAAGGCCTGCGGGTTTTTCACCTTCGACCGGTCACAGGTCTGCCAGCGGATCCAGGCTTCCTGGAGGATGTCCTCCGCGTCGCCGGCACTGCCAAGCATTCGATAGGCGATGCCGAACATGCGGCCACGGGCATCACGGAACGCCTCTTCGGCCTCCTGAAGGCTTCGGGAATCATTCGCTGGATCGTTCTGCGACGGCATTTCTTGCCAATCCTTGCTGCTCAGCGAGTCCGCTGCCGGAAGCTGGCGGCGCCTCGGCGACTGTGCCGACCGGCGTTGCCGACGCCTTCCGGGGCGGTCAGGCCGTTGTTGTGGATGCTGCCCGCCCCGTTCCGGGCGGGGCCTGCTCGTGGCCTTGGCCTGCTGTGTCCTTGTCCGGCATGGCGCTGCACCTCCGTAGATCGGCCGGTCCCAGATTTGCACGATTGCTGAACCGTCAGGGCCGGGGACACACCGCCAGTGTGCAGGTGCCGACGACTGCCCTCGCAGTGGTACCGGCGACGGCGCACGAGATCCAGGACGTGCGGTGGTGCATGGTCACCCACGGCGGTCGTACTCGGTTGGGTATGTCAGGGGCAGGCCGCACACGTCCCTCGATGCATTGTCGCGTGTGGCCCGTGGTCGAGCCGATCCTGTCGCTGATCACCTCCGGGTCGGACGTGGATGAGCCGCTCCTGGCCGACGCCGGCGTGCCCCGTGGACTGCGCCCCTTCCTGCCTGGCCGGCGGTGCCGCGGTGTCACACCTGGCTGGGGGTGTGCGGTCGTAGTGAGTGACGACCAAGGTGATCGGAGCGGACCGCGGCAATCACTGAACAGCGCATCTCGGCCATGTGCTGGTGGTCGGCACCGGCTCGCGGCGGACGGCCCCGAGAACGTCCGCGTACTCCGGCGTGCCGCCCGCAACGCCATGACCGATCACGCCGAGTCGTCCGCGACGGACAGGGCCTGCGCGCGGGGCTCGAGGAACTCCGCGTGATCGAGAAGAGGATGGAGGACGTCGACGTCCATCCCGGCATCGCCTGCTTCCAGGACCTCGCGCACGCCTTCGACCCCAAGGCCGCTGTCCTGGCGGCGCGCGCCACGCTCGAATCGGCCCTCGAACGCCGCGAGGCGCGTGGCTGCCACGACCGCAGCGACTACCCGGACATGGACCCGGCTCTGCAGGTCGATCTCGGCCGGTCCCCGACGACGGGAATCACCCACGAGAGCAGTCCGGCCGTCCCTGAATCGATCTCCTCTCTGATGGAGGACGTCTCGACCGAGGGAAAGCTCGCCGCCCCGAGCCCGCGCGCGCCTGTCACAAACACCGTCACTGCCCGGTCTTTGCTGGTACGCACAGGACTTCCCGAAAGGATCTCCCTATGAAGACCGTAGTCATCGGCGGAACCGGGCTCATCGGCTCGAAGGTCGTCCGCAAGCTCAACGACCACGGGCACGAAGCCGTCCCGGCCTCGCCCAAGACGGGCGTGAACACACTGACGGGAGAGGGCCTGGCCGAGGCGCTCCAGGGCGCACAGGTCGTGATCGACGTCTCCAACTCGCCCTCGTTCGAGGACGAAGCCGTGATGCACTTCTTCCGCACCAGCACCACCAACCTCCTCCAGGCGGCCGCGGAGGCTGGTGTCACCCACTACGTCGCACTCTCCATCGTCGGTACCGACCGGCTCCCGGACAACGGCTACTTCCGCGCCAAGCTGGCCCAAGAGAAGCTGATCAAGGCGTCGGGCCTGCCGTACTCCATCGTGCACGCCACGCAGTTCTTCGAGTTCATGAACGGGATCGCGGACTCGGCGACCGAGGGTGACACGGTGCGCGTCGCTCCCGTCAAGTTCCAGCCCATTCACTCCGACGACGTGGCCACCGCCGTCGCCCGCACCGCGGCCGGCACCCCCCTCGACGGGACGGTGGAGATCGCCGGCCCCGACACGTTCCGGTTCGACGAGCTGGTCCGCGACGTGCTCACTGCCCAGAACGACCCCCGCACGGTAGTCGCGGACCCGCACGCCCCCTACTTCGGATCCGAGCTGCAGGAGGCCTCGCTCGTGCCCGGGGCCGGCGCGCAGCTCGCCGGGACCCGGTTCGCCGACTGGTTCGCGCAGCAGAAGAAGTGACGTTCGCGAATGGCCGTTGCTGAGTCCGCAGTCAGGTCTCGGCATCCCGGGCATTTCGGCCCGGAAGGTCCGTCTCCCCGCCAAAGCGTGAGGACGTCGGCTTGAGTTCGGCCTCTTGTTTCCTCCTGTTGTTCGTGCGACAGGGTCGCGCCGCCTGCCCGCCCCGCCTCCGCTTTACGGCGAGGGCGGGTGGCGCGGTATTCCGGTCGGCTCGGCGAGACTTCGACACCCGCTCGGGGGGTGTCCTGGTCTCCGGCCACTCCGGTACCGGTCATGCCGGCTGCCGCGAGGGCGGCGAGGTTGCGTGCGGCGCCTGCGTCCCGGTCGATGACCAGGTGGCAGGCATCGCACCGGTAGGTCCGGACGTGCAGCGGCAGCTTGGCTTTCACCGTGATGGATGGGTGGTGCTCTGACCGGGAAGGCTCACCGGGTCGCAGGTGCGCTGAAGGGCCGGGCCTGGCGAAGAAACTGGTTGCGGGGGCTGGGGCATGCCTGACACGGTGCGGGTTTCCGTAACACCCGTGAGGTTCCCGTGACGATCTACTTCTATGGCGCCGATGAAGTCCCTTACGGATGCTTCTCGAACTTCTCCGATCACGGCTTCGACCTCGACGGGGTCCGGTGGCCAACCTCGGAGCACTACTTCCAGGCGCAGAAGTTCAAGGGCACCCGACACGCTGATCCCATCCGGCGTGCGGGCACGCCGCTGCGGGCAGCGGAGCTGGGCCGTGACTCGTCCAAACCTCTGCGGAGGGACTGGGAGCGGGTCAAGGACGACGTGATGCGCCGTGCGGTGGTGACCAAGTTCCGCGCGCATGCCGATATCCGTGACATCCTGCTGTCCACCGGTGAGGAAGAGATCGTCGAAGACACCACCACCGATCACTACTGGGGTCGGGGCAGGACCGGGAACGGCAAGAACATGCTCGGGCGGATTCTGGTGCGCGCCCGTAACCAGCTGCGCACCGAACTCACCGCAGCCTCGGGCGACGACCGCCGCCGAGGCGGTGATCCGGGAAGCGTGTGCGGTGTGCCGCATACGCAGGGCGGCTCGAGCCACCGACTCGAGGATGGGGCGCCCTCCTCGGCGGATGCCCTTCTCGCTGTGGATTCGGGAGCGTTCTCGACGCTGCGCGGCGAGTAGAGGTGCACCCCAGCTCCCTGGACGCTAGTACCGGTTCGGGACTTCCTGAAGCACGGCCCTGGGATCGGGTGGCGGCATGCCGGTCGCGGTGCGTCCGTCCTTCGAACCCGGGAGGGCCTGTTCGGTCCAGATGGCCTTTCCTCGAGTGGTGTAGCGGCTGCCCCAGCGTTCGCAGAGGGCGCTGATGAGCTGGAGGCCCCGGCCTCCTTCGTCGGTCGCCGAGGCGCGGCGGATGCGGGGCATGGTCAGGCTCGCGTCGGACACTTCGCAGATGAGGGTTCTGCTGCGCAGGAGCCGCAGCCCAATGGGCCCCCTGGCATGGCGGACGACGTTCCCGACGAGCTCGCTGGCCAGCAGTTCCGTCGTCATGACCAGATCGTCCAGATGCCATTGAGCGAGCTGCTCCCGTACGTGGCGGCGGGCCTCGCCCGCAGCCTGCGGTCCCTCCGGCAGATCCCAGGAGGCCATCTGCCGGTCGGCCATGGGGTGCAGACGTGCGATCAGCAGGGCGGCGTCGTCGGTGGTGGGCTGTCCGCCGGGCAGCAGGCCCGCGGTGACCGTGTCGCACAGATCCTCCAGATCCGGGCAACAGGCGGTACGGGGGAGCAGATCGGCGAGCTGGGCCATGCCCTGGTCGATCTCCCGCTTCGGTGATTCCACGAGGCCGTCGGTGTAGAGGATCAGCAGACTGTCCGCAGACAGTCGTAGTTGCGTCGTCTCGAACGGAGGCAGCGCGGCGCCCAGGGGAGGGTTGGCGGCGACCTCGGGGAAGTAGGCTCCGCCGTCGGGCCGGACGACGAGCGGCGGTGGATGCCCCGCCCGTACCATGGTGCACGACCCGTCGGTGGAGTCGTAGAGCGCGTACAGGCACGTCGCGTACGACTGATCGCTGAGGGCGCCGACGATGTCGTTGAGGTGGCCCATGATCTCGTCGGGCGGCAGTTCCAGGGCGGCCAGCGTGTGCAGCGCGGTGCGCAGGCGTCCCATGGTCGCGGCCTGGGGCAGACCGTGGCCCATCACGTCACCGACGACCAGGGCGACCTGGCCCGCGGACAACGGGATCAGGTCGTACCAGTCGCCGCCCACGTCGCGGGTCTCCCCGGCCGGCAGGTACCTCGCCGCCGCGGTGACCTCGGGCACGGTGGGCAGCCGCAGGGGCAGCAGCGCCCGCTGGAGTTCCTGGCAGCGGGTGAGTTCGGCGTCGTAGAGCCGGGCTCTTTCCAGGGACTGTGCCACGAGCGCGCTGATGGTGATGAGGAGCGTGCGTTCCTCGGACGTGAGATGCCGCGGGGCGTCGAAGGAGACGACGCACACGCCGAAGGTGCGGTCGGAGACCGTCAACGGGAGGAAGGCCCAGGCCTTCTTGTCGGTCGGCGGCCGGGCGACCCCGTCGGGGAAGGCTGAGGCCCATTCGTCCTGGGACGAGAAGAATTGTGGCTCCCCCGTCAGGATCGCCTGTCCGGCGGGATCGGTGTCGGACAGGTCCATGCCGTGCGATCCGCCCATGTGACGCAGAAAGGTACTCGGATAGCCGACGGACCCGATGTGCACCAGCCTCTGGTCCTCGATGACCAGCACGAGCAGCCCTTGGGCGTCGAACGGTGGCAGGACGCGCTGGGCGACGGCGGTCACCACGTCCTGCGAGGTGGTTGCCGCCGCGAGTTGCGTGGTCAGCTCCGCCGTCCGGCTCGCCCGCTCGGCCGCGGACTGGATGGCCGCCACCCGCTCGGCCTCTCGGCGGCGCCGGTCGGTGACGTCAGTGAAATACAGGGTGAGCCCGCTGGGCACGGGAACGAGCCGCAGGTGGTAGCAGCGGCCGGTATCGGCCATCGTGACGTCGAAGCCGACGGCGACGGACCGCTCGGCGCCGCTGCGGCACCGCCTCTCCAGGTCGGGCATCCGGCGCAGCGCGGGCAGCTCCCACAGCTGACGTCCGAAGAGCTGTTCGCCCTGCGAACCGAGAACCTGTTCCGCCTCCAGGTTGGCGAACGTGATGCGCCAGTCGTCGTCCACGGACAGGAAGGCGTCACTCATGTGCTGCAGCGCACGGCTCAGCGCGTCGCGGGTGGAGCGTGCGGCTTCGCTCGCCCACCCCTTGCCGATGATGCGCGTGACCTGGCCCTGGTCGTCCAGGACGACGTGACCGGATGCCCGCGTCCACGTGTAGTGCCCGCTGTCGTCCCGGACCCGGTATTCGGCTTCGAACGGCGCGTGCGTGCGGATGGTGCGTTCTGCGGCTGCCAGGGTGCTCGGCAGGTCGTCGGGGTGCACCACCCGCATCCAGCTCTGGACGGCGGGCACGAAGGCCGCCGGATCGGTCTGGTAGACCTTCATGGCGACCTCGTCCCACAGCAGCTCACCGGTGCGCACGTCCCATTCCCAGGAGCCGACCGGAGTGGCTTCGAGGTCGGTGCGCAGGCGTGCGGGCGCCGGGATCCTCTGCAGACGGTCCGCGGCCCACTCGGCCACCGTGGTGAGAAACGTCCACTGCGCGGAGGTCGGCTCCTCGTCGGCCCCGGTGAGGCAGGTGATCGCACCGATGGCCCGGTGCCCAATCATCAGGGGTACGGAGATGAAGCCGAGCCGTGAATGAAGCGGCGCGGCGGGTTCGGCCGGGTTGCAGAGGAGGGGGGCCATCCACACGTGCTCGCCCGAGCGTACGGCGCGTGCCGTCGCGGTGGGCCCGTCCTGGTCGACGATCTCCCAGGTCCGCACGAGGGACGACGGCAGGCCGACGGACGCCACCAGGCGCAGAGCCGACATGGGGCCTCGCAGGTAGACGGTTCCTCCGGCACAGCCCAGCTCCGCGACGGAGTGCTCAAGGGCGAGCCGAAGGACCTCGCTCTCCGTGATGTCGTCGTCAGCGGTGTCGAGTAGGTCCAGCCGCTTGATCACAAGGACAATATAAGAGGAAATGTCGCAGATAACACTGATGGTTCCACCCGCTAGTGTCCCTTGCCTGGCATGAGGTACATCGGCAGAAGCGGGCGTGGATGCGGTGGATCAGCCGCGGCCCGTGGTCGGCCCTGGTACAGATCGGCGCCGCCATGGACACTCGCTGGATGCCTTGCGTGGTGATCCGCGCGATTCGGGTGCGGCCGCGGCGGCCCTCGGGCGGCCTCAGGCCCCCGGTCTGCTTCGTCCGCGAAGCAGACCCGGGCGACCGGGTCCGCCGTGATGCCGATTCCCATGCGCCTGCCCGGCCGGCTGGGGGAGATTGCCGTCGCAGTGATCCTGGACTCCCGGTCCGTCAAGGGTGCCGAGAGGGTGGGCCAGGACACCCGCGGCTTCCACGGCGGGAAGTTGATCAATGGCAGGGAGCGCCACCTGGCCGTCGGCATGCGAGGCATGCCGCTCGCCGTCATGGTCGCCCCTGCGTCCCCGCGCGACAGCATCCTCGCTCGCGACTGGTACTCCAGCCGTAGATCGTGATCTTCACGTCTGATGTGATTTCAACGCTTCTGCTGGCGTATGAGCACTTGAGCTGGCGAGCTGTGCCTTCCGATCGGCAGGGCAGGGACTGCAGGTGGCCTGCAGACAGGTACTTGCAGCGCCGCATTGACGCTTGACCTCGACCAAACTTGAGCTTTTAGGTTCCTTCCAGAGCCGCAGGAACCGACCAGCGGTGCCTTTCAAGGAGGTTCGCCGTGACCGAGCACACAGCCAGCATCGAGATTCCCGACCGCTACCGCTATGCCGTGATCCCGCACATCATGGTCGATGACGCCGCCGCGGCGATCGACTTCTACCAGCGGGCGTTCGGTGCCCGTGAGGACTTCAGGGTCGACGCTCCGGGCGGCGGAATTCTGCACGCCGAGATCACCGTCGGACGGTCGACCCTGATGCTGGGCGACGCCAGCGTGGGCGAGGCGGAGGCTGCCTCCTTCGCCGCGCCGACCTCGCTCGGCGGAGGTACGTCCGTCACACTGCATGTCTTCGTGCCGGACGTCGACAGCCTGGCGGAGCGCGCAGAAGCCGCCGGCGCTGAGATCGTCCAGCCGCCGAAGGACATGTTCCACGGTGACCGCACCGTCATCCTCAAGGACCCTTCCGGTCACATGTGGGTATTTCTGACCCACGTGGAAGACGTCTCGCAGGAGGAGCTTCGGCGCCGCCTGGCCGCCGTCGGGTGACTGGACCCTGTGCGCGCGGTGATCCGGATCGAATACCGAGCGTCGTACCGGACGGAACTCGCCACCTGAACCGCTCGATCATGCCTGGGCTGCCTGCCGCCGGTAGTGGCTGGCCCGGGATCGGGCCTGGTGACGCCGCCGCCAGTGGGACCAGTCGAGCCGGTGATCTGCGTCGTGGACAGGCCGGACGACGAGCGCCGTGAGCAGTCGCTGGATCTCGTTACAGGTGAGCGGGGTCAGCTCGTCCGGGGCGGGATGGCAGGTGTGTTCGTGGGCGCGGACGACGGCGAGGAATGCGTGGGCGAACATGGCGACGGTGACCCGGCGGGACCACGGGGTGAAGCGGCGGACCTGGTGCTCGTCGAGGCCGGCCAGGCCCTTGCCGGCCTGGAAGGTCTCCTCCACCCGCCATCTGGATCCGGCGACCTTCACCAAGGTGGCCAGCGGTGCCGGCTCGGGTGAGTGGCAGCGGTAGTAGGCGAGTTCACCCGTGGTCCGGTTGCGGCGGATCAGTAGCTGACGGTGGCCCGGCGTCGGGTCGGCCACGTCGATGACGGCCCAGTCGTAGAACCGCTGTCCCTTCGCACCGCGTCCGGTCGAGAGCTTCTGCCAGGCCCGCGTGGGCACATTCTTCACCAGTGCATCGGCACGGAACGTGCCTGTGCCGGTGGTCACTTGGGTCGAGCAGACCACCGCCAGTACATAGCCCGGGCCGCGTTTCTCCAGGGCGGCCCGCAGGTTCGGGTTGCCGCCGTAGACCTCGTCCCCGGTGACCCAGCCCTCGTGGTGCCCGGCTTCCAGGAACCGTTCAATCATCATCCTGGCCAGTTCCGGCTTGGTCGCGAAGGCGACGTCCTCACCGAGCCCGGCAGCCTGACAGCGTTCCGGGTCGCACGTCCAGGAGCGCGGAAGGTACAGCTCCCGGTCCACCGCGGCGTGCCCCCGCTCGCTGGCGTAGACGAGGTGGACGGCGACCTGGGAGTTCTCGATCCGCCCGGCTGTGCCGGTGTACTGGCGCTGGCCCCCGACCGTGCGGGTGCCCTTCTCCAGGTCACCGGTCTCGTCGACGACCAGAACCGCGGCCTCGTCATAGAGGTGCTCGACGACGTATTCGCGCACGTCGTCGCTGTGGCCTGCGCCCACCGTCTCGTCGTTTGACCACACAACTCACGATGATCAACGGTGGCCGCACCCGTCTCCGCACTCGCCCCGACCAGCAAGATCACGATCTACAGCTGGAGTACTAAGGGTGTGTCGCTACAGCGGTGATGCCGGACTCTCTCAGCTTGCGAGCCAGGCGTTCCATCTCCGGCAGAGTTCCTGAGTAGTCACCGTTCACCACGCGACGCACCAAGGCCTTGGCGCCCGTCAGGTCAACACCGAGCTCAGCCCGCAGCACCCGCATGATGACGACACTCTTGACCGGCGGACTGCTCACCTGCAGCCTCGCGGGTCCATGCTCAAAAAGCATCTGATCCCGCCGTTCGGCCGGCACGTCGCCACCGCACACGGCTACTGCACATCCACAGGCAGAACACGTTGACTCAACGTCCCACCGCAAGCGGTTGTTCACGAGAGCCTGAGTCCCCCGACACTCCACTTCTGCACCGCAGTCCTGACACATCGCGGAGTACCTGACAGATTCGAAAACCACCTGCTCCATCCCCACCCCCAACAGGGACGAGGTTAAACGACAAGCTAAGCCGCGGTCGGCATCTGGGTGACGCCCAGCTACGGGCGTAGTGCGGTCTTGCGGCAGGTTCGGCAGAGAGTCCTTTTCAGCGCTTCCGCCTGGTCGAGAGGCATTGACGTGATGCTGTACGTCCCGACTCCCTGAGTAGTGTTCCCCAGCTGTCCGGAGCCGATGTCCGCGCAGTCCTCATAGAGGTGGTAGCGGTCTCCTCGCTCAGGCACGTATACGTCACTCATGCCATCTCCTTCCTTTAGACACTCGCCTGATGCTGGCGCAGCCCCCGCATGGCCCGCCCTCAGGGACCGAGCACGCCCAGCGCGCCGAGTATGAGGCAGGCGGTACCGAAGAGGAAGAAGCCACCCACGGCGATCATGGCTGCGCCGAGCTTCCCGACGCTGGCACTCCTGCCCTCTTGCGGAACCAGCGAGCCCAACGTCTTCTGCCTGAAATCGAGATACACAGATAGCCGTCCGGTCCGCCGCAGCATCCGCCCGACACTGATGAGCGCTATGCCAAAGACCAGGTGAGCAGGCTCGTCTGGAGCTGATAGGCCGGGTCGTGCCCGTCTGAAACAGCGATGATCACGGAAGTCCCCCCGGTTGCGTCCTTGGAAGTGGTGTGCCGGTTCCCACCTGATCCGGGTGTTTGTCCCGGCGTCGGAGTGAGGGTCCGGATATGAGAACGGCCACCGGCTGATCTTCGAGATGTCTAGGCTCGAAGGAGATCAGCACGATGACCGCACCAGACAGTCTGCCCCTGCACGCCCTCGCCGAGGAGAACCTCGCCGCGGCGAGTCCCGACCTGCTGCGCGCGATGGTCAAGACGTTCACCGACGCGCTCATGTCCGCGGAGGCCGATGCCCTCTGCAACGCCGCATACGGGCAGGACAGCGACGAACGCGTCAACCACCGCAACGGCTACCGCCCACGCGAGTGGGACACCCGCGCCGGCACCGTCGAACTCGTCGTCCCCAAACTGCGCCAGGGCAGCTACTTCCCGCACTGGCTCCTCGAACGGCGCCGCCGGGCCGAGCAGGCCCTGATCTCGGTCGTCGCCACCGCCTACCTGCTCGGCGTCTCCACCCGCCGGGTCGAGAAGCTCGCCGAGTCCCTCGGCGTCACCCAGCTGTCGAAATCCCAGGTCAGCTCGATGGCCAAACACCTCGACGAGCAGGTTGCCGCGTTCCGTAACCGGCCACTGGACGCCGGACCGTATGCCTTCGTCTGGGTCGACGCACTGACCCAGAAGGTCCGGGAGAACGGCCGCATCATCAACGTCCACGCGCTGATCGCGGTCGGTGTCAACGCCGACGGCCACCGCGAGATCCTCGGCATCGACGTCGCCACCGCCGAGGACGGCGCCGGCTGGCTCGCCTTCCTGCGCTCGCTGACCGCCCGCGGCCTGTCCGGCGTCCAGCTCGTCGTCTCCGACGCCCACACCGGCCTCGTCGTGGCGATCGGCGCCGTCCTGCCCGGTGCTTCCTGGCAGCGCTGTCGAACTCACTACGCCCGAAATCTGCTCAGCCAGGTCCCGAAATCCGCCCAGCCCTGGGTGGCGACACTGCTGCGGACCGTCTTCGAACAGCCCGATGCCGACTTCGAACAGCCCGATGGCGACGCCGTCCAGGCCCAGATGCGACACGTCCTGGACGCGCTGGAGGCCAAGTTCCCGAAAGCCGCAGCCCACTTGGATGTTGCCCAGCATGATCTGCTGGCGTTCACCGCGTTCCCGCGGGAGATCTGGCGGCAGATCTGGTCGAACAACCCGCAGGAACGGCTGAACAAGGAGATCCGCCGCCGCACCGACGTGGTCGGGATCTTCCCCGACCGCACCGCCCTGATCCGCCTGGTCGGAGCGGTCCTGGCGGAACAGAACGACGAATGGACCGAGGCCCGCCGCTACATGGGACTCGACCTCCTCGCCAAGTCCCGACTCCACCCGATCGAGTCAGAAACCGGCGAGACGACCCTGCCCACCGAACTCACCGCATAGCCTCAAAACGAGATCACCGAGTGGCCGTCGATACACCACTCTCGCGGACGTGACCGTCCCCCCAGGGCATGCCGGACAGCACCGCTGTCCGGCGGAAAGAAGCGCCCCATCTTGCCGCACCGTCACCCCTGGACGGAAACCCGTGGGGTCGGGGGCCTGTGATCTGGGGTTTCGCTAGTGGCGGCTGCGGCTCGACTGTCACTGTCGGTCGCCGTTGGTCGGCCTCGGGCGCCCTCGCACGGCCCAGGGACGGCCCAGCGGACGATCACTGCGGCCACCGCTGATCGGATCAACTCAGCAGCAGCCTGGCCGGTGGCTGTACTGTGCCGCCCAGCCGGAGGGGCGCTGTCAGGGGCCAGGGGGGCACGTGAACACAGGCATGGTCAGTCCGCTCGGACCGAGCAGCAGGCACTCTCCGTCAGGTGCGCGTCACCTCGGCGCCATGCATCTGAGTGGTGCGATCTTGCTGTTCACCTACGTGATCCCTCCGGCCTGGGCTTTCGATGCCTACGGCGCGGCACCAGCCAGCGACCCTTCAGCAGACATCCCCCCGTTCGTGATCTTCGCTGGGTTGCTGTTCTACTGCGTGGGCTTCCACGTGCTCGTGCAAATCCCATCCGGGCTTCTGGGTACGAGGCTGGGCCTCAAACATGGTGGCTTGATCACCTACGTTTCGACCCTGGCGATTGCGGGAGTCCTCACAGCCTTGGCCTTGCTGGTGGCCCTGCGGATGGAGGATGTCGGTGAGCTCATGCAATTGTGGGCTGACTTCATGGTGCGTGGCTCGCTTGGACTGGCGGGCTACGTGTGGATAGCTCGGCGGTCGCGGGAGATCACGACGATGTGAGGTCGGTGGAGTTTCAATGGGCGTGGCAAAAACCGGCAACTGCGGTCAGTAGCCGGTCGTCTACTGAGGTTGCGGTACGGAGCTGCTGTACAACTGCACCGCGGGCGCTCAGAGGCCTCATGGTGCACCATGAGGCGTCGGTCGGTTCCGCTGGGAGGATCGGATGTCGTCGCTCGACCGCCTCAGGGCGCTGCTGGGTGAACCGGTGACTTGGGGTTGGGCCAGGCCGCGTCTGTGGACCGCGTCCGAGCAGTACCTCGGGGTCGAACTGCCCTCGGACTACAAAGCGTTCCTTGATCTGTACGGGCCGGGGAGCATCGACGGTTACCTGTCGCTGAGCCGGCCTCTGGAAGCCGACGCCACCGAGTTGGAGCGGTTGTGGTCGCTGGAGGACTGGCGCCGGGCGCGACTCAGTGCCCCGGACCTGTATCCGTATCCCTTCCACCCCGATCCTGGCGGCCTCATTTCCTGGGGTTCGGACGAGCACGGCAGCGAGTACTACTTCCTCGCAATCGAACCGAACCCTGATGAGTGGCGCATCGTTGTCGGCAGCGAGAGCGACAGTTGGTTCGAGACTGCGGGCACCTTTTGCGACTTCCTCGTGCGCTGCTTCGACCGTATCGACCGGCCGCCTTTCATGGACCGCGCTTGGCCCACCCCTGATGCCCGCTACCACTCCCATGCCTGACGGAGCGCTCGCATTAGGCATGGTTCGGTAGGCGGCCGACACCCGCTTTAGGAGCGAGGTGGGGCGTTTGCCGGCGTGAACTGCGGAGACATGGCTTGGAGCAAGGCCTGGTGCGTGCACCGTTGTTGCCGTCGAGTCCCCGTGAGTCCCCGCCCGTTCTGGCACGAGAGTGGCACGGGTGGTGGTGAGGCAGCCGACCCTTGTCGCACCCCGGGTCGCGGCCTTTACTGTGCGGACGACCTCACCGACCGCCCAGGCTACGACCTTCTGATCCGCAGCTCTATGTGGATCGGTGGGTGGTGGTCATACCGGTTGCGCCACGGCCTTATTCGGAGGCTGCTGGCCGCGGGAGGTTGACGTGGTTGCGGTACTTCACTGTTGTACCGCAACCAAACCAGTGGTTAACCGTTGGCCAGCGCCGTACGCTTCCTCTGATCAATCAAAGAATCAGTGGGGGAACATTTTGCGCACAACCATGCGCCTCGCCCTGCTCGGCACCAGCGTCGTACTGGTCGCCACCGCAATCGGTGCCACCAACGCTCAGGCGGCAGACGGTGGCTCGGGCAACATCACGATCGACAAGGTCGTCGTCAACGGCGGCAAGCCGGTCGTGGTCGGTACCACCAACGTGGTGTCTGCCAAGGTCTCCGTGACCGCGTCGGACGATTCGGGCATCGCCGAGACCACGTACATCAGCGCCTTCGGTCCGAAGCCGAACTACGCGCAGATCTGGTACGACGACGGCGAGATCACGTGCGCCAAGGCGAGCGCCACTACGTCGACCTGCACGGGCACGCTGACGTTCGACCCGCAGGCGTCGACCGGCTTCGTCGGCAACAACGCGGCGGCCACCTGGAACCTCGCCACGCTGGTCTCCGCCAACGACTACAACTACATCCACCGGGATGCGGCCACCACGTTCAAGGTGCAGCGCTGCTCGAAGCTGACGGTCAACGCCTCGCCGGAGCCGGTGAAGAAGGGCAAGACCATTACGGTCACCGGCAAGCTCTCCCGGGCCAACTGGGAGGACAACAAGTACCACGGCTACGCGAACCAGTCGGTAAAGCTGCAGTTCCGCAAGAAGGGCAGCAACACCTACACCACGGTGAAGACGATCAAGTCCGACGCGACGGGCAACCTGAGGACGACTGTCACCGCCTCCACCGACGGCTATTTCCGTTACAGCTTCGCAGGCACGACGACGACTTCGACGGTCAACGCGACCGGCGACTTCGTGGACGTCCGATAGCCACGTACTGAGAGCGTTTCCGACCACAGGCGACCGTCACACCACGCCTGGTCGAGTGTCAGCGGATGTCCAGTGGGGGCGCCGTTCCTACCGGGACGGCGCCCCCACCCGTATGACGGTGATCCTTTGAACCTGTGGCCTCATCTTTATCAGGTCGATTGCAGCGGGTCGGCGGCGTTGGTCAACCGGCCGTGGCTTCGGGCTGACCGTCCACCGGGGTTCAACGCTGATCGTTGCTGTCCGGGCCTGTTTGTTGGTGCCAGGCATTGATGTCAGTGACAGGAGCCTCGCAGTGTCGCGTCAGAACGGCTCGAAGGCCGGCTGAACGGGCCCGATCTCACCGTTGGCGACCAGTTCCTCGAGGTCTTCCGGTTCCAGGAACTCCAAGAGGTACGGAATGTGCTCGGAGTCGCCGCGGCTCAGGGCCTTGTCCCGGCGCTCGGTGAACCTCTGGTGCGTCTTGCGCATGCGTGTCAGGAGCGGGCTCGATCCCGTGGGGTGGAACACAACGAGCTCGCCGGAGATGACCCCGCTCCCGTAGGCGTCCAGGAACCCTTTGAAGTCGCTGGGCAGCGCGGAGCCTGTATGCCGCTCGACTTCGTCCCAGTCGGCCGGGCTCGGTTGCCGGCGGGCAGGAGCCCCCAGTAGGGCCTGCAACTCATCCAACGAGGACATGCACTGCTCCAAGGCTGGTCAGCGGTGATCTGGGCCGTCAACTTTATGGTTCAGCCTTCTGCCTGCCACGCCAAGGTCGGTGGAGTCTTAATGGCCGAGTCAAGGACCCTGCTGACTGCTGGTGCGGTCAGGCCTCTGTGTCGGCGGCCTCTTCGAGTAGGTCCATGGCGTGGTTGTGGAAGCGGCGTTCGGCGTCGCGACATGGGGCGTTGAAGAAGGCTCGTTGAGCTTCGGCAAGACCGCAGTTCAGCAGGCCCATGGTCACGAACACGGCTTCCACTCCGTGACACCCGTTGTCCTTGAGGAACTGCTGCAGTGCGTCCGTGTCGCCGGTTGCCTCCCAGAAAGGCCGGGCGGTTTCCTGCATGGCAGCGATGCGCGCTGAACGTTCTGCGTCGAAGCCCACTGGACCCGCCTTCCTGATTTGGCCCGCAGGCTATCGCCAGGTGGGCGGGGTGCGCTGGCCCGTTTAAGCGGCTTGGGCGACGGGTGGATGGAAGGTGAAGAGTCTGCCGTCACGCAGGAGCGCCCATAGGACATCGACACGTCGACGGGCGAGGGCGATGACGGCCTGGACGTGCTTGCAGCCCTCGGTCCGCCTCTTCAAGTAGTAGTCGCGGTTGGGCCTTCGCGGATGATGCTGGTCTGGGCGGACAGATAGAAGACGCGGCGGAGGCGTCGGCTGTAGCGCTTGGGGCGGTGGAGGTTTCCGGTGCGGCGTCCGGAGTCGCGTGGAACGGGCACCAGGCCGGCGGCGGAGGCGAGGCGGCCTGCGTCGGCGTAGGCGCCCAGATCGCCGGCTGCGACGATGAACTCGGCTCCCAGAATGGGGCCCATGCCCGGCAGGGACTCGATGATGTGGGCCTGGGGGTGGGTATGGAACGTTCGCCGAATCTGCTGGTCGATGTGCTTTAGCCGGTCGTTCAGGACAAGGACCTGCGCGACGATGTCGGCGGCGACCGCGTTGGGATTGCGGACGTTCCGTGCCTTGAGCCAGGCGGTGAGGCGGGCGTGGCCGTGGCGGCGTATGGCTGCCGGGGTCTGGTGACGGGTGAGCAGGATGAGCGCGCCTTTGTGATCGGCGTAGTCGAAGGCCCGTTCCAGAGCGGGGAAGGTTCCGGTGAGCATGTCGCGGAGCCGGTTGAGCATGCGGACGCGATCGGCGATCAGGTTGGTGCGGTGGGCGGTCAGCAGAGCCATATCGACTGTCAGCTGGGCAGGGACGTCGATGGAGGCGAAGTCCCGCCGCGGGCGGGCGGTGTCGGCGATCACGTAGGCGTCCCGGGCGTCGGTCTTGGCTTCACCGCGGTAGGACCCGGACATCCGATTGACCGTCCGGCCGGGAACGTAGAGGGCATGTTGGTCGTGGGCGGCGAGCAAGAGGTCGTTTTCATCAAGTGGGCTGACGAGGGCGTATTCGCACAGCTCGACAGCGTGCTCCGGCAGCTCTTGCGGGAGAAGGAGGCAGGGATGCCGAGCCGTCGGCCTGTGTGATTGACGCCCAGAGCGTCAAGTCCTCCACCAGCGTCCCCGTTGCCGGTCAGGGCATCGATGCAGGGGATTCGCCCCGATCCCGAAACGCTGGGCGGTCGAGCGGACTTACGGCTGGCTCATGCTCAACCGTCGACTGGCCCGAGACTACGAGACCCTGCCCGTCCGCTCCGAAGCCATGATCCACATCGCCATGACCGACCTCATGGCCCGCCGCCTCACCAGCGAGAGCACCATCTCCTGGCGCGACCCGACACCACAGGCCAATCAGCAGATTCCGGGATGAAACAAGGGGAGAAAACGTCCTCTCAGGGCCTACTTCTGAGCAGGGGAGAGGCTACGATCCTGCCATGCCGATCAAGGGTGGGGATCTGGCGCGTGCGTTCTGGGCTTTCGACCGTGCCATCGGGGGGCAACGCCCTCCGACCAGTTCTCAGATGTTCGCAGCGAGGTGGCCACTCGTCATCTGGCTTGTGGCAGGGATCTTCCTCTGGGGCCTTTTCATCCTCGTCTTCGAGGGCGACGTTCTGCTCGCGTTAGGCGTGGGCGTGCTGTTCGGCGGATGGTTTGGGTTGATTGCCCGATGTGAAAGATCCCGCCAGCGCCGGCTCGTGCGCCTGGGGGTCTGGGACGGTATCCACGCCCGCTCGGTTGGCGAGACCCGCGCCGTCGGCAAGCAGCGGATATACGGCGAGAACCTGCGGCCCCTGTGCGAGGTGTTGGCGCACTTCGCCGAACACGACTTCGGGGACTCCGAATGGGAGGTCGTTGAGGCGGCCCTGTCGGGAACGGACATCGAGCGTGATGCGTGGTACAGCCATCGGCTGACCGGCCGACGTACGTTCACCATGCGGATCGCGGCAGTGCCGGATTCGAGAGACGCCTTCGTCGAGATCTACGGGGTCTTGGGCGGCCGCGGAAAGTTCCTGATGGGAGGAGTGGTGCACGTGCTCAGCAGGTATCGCGTGAGCTGATCTTCCAGCCGGGCCACGTCGCCACGGGGAAGCCCGACTCGATCACGGTCCTAACCCGGGCCGATGTTCATCTCTGATCCGGTCAACCATGCGACCGGTCCTTCCGACTGCCCGGTACAGCACAGAAGTACAGCAACCGATGTGACCGAAGGAGGGTGCCGCTAGGCCGTGTATCGAAAGTGGATCTTGTGCATAGGGTGTCAGTATGTCGCTGAGCCACATTACCCTTTCGTCCGGACGTTCGATCGAGCTCACCGAGCTGCGAATGCCTTCGACCTATGAGGGGATGCTGGAGGGCTACCCGTGCAAGCCCATCAATGACATGAAGGTCAGGAGCCTCCAACGGCAGGCTGAACGTGCGTTTCCCTCCACGCCGGTCCATCTGGTTGCCCCCTCCCGCGAATACCCGGAGCAGACTGCCGGCGCCTTCGGCCCCGTTGAGGTGCTGCCCGCCGTGGCCTGCATCGGCGCCTTCCGCTCGACAGCGGTCGCATCTGAACTCGACCCGGTGCTGCACCGTTCAGCTCTCACCGTGATCTGGTTCCAGGCCGGCTTGGATGTCCCGTCGGGCAAGGACGCCGACCTTGTGCTGCGCAGCATTCGCTGGGAGGAACTGGCCCAGGACTACGAGCTGTAGCGGCGTTGCTGATCACAGCCGTCACGTGGTGGGATCTACGTTCCACGCCGCGGGCAGATCGCTGTCGCAGAAGACGCAGACGAAGTCGTTCTCGCGCACGATGTTGTGCTCCTGGCAGTCGGGGCACCGCCGGAATACCACCTCGTGGGTGAAGCCGGAGGGCCGCCCAAGTTCTACGTCGTCCAGAGCACGGGCGATTGCCGACCAGGAGGTGACGTCCGGGCAGTACCCGGTGGACTGGTTGCTGATCTCTCTCACGGTCCACCGCTCTGCCTCGTACATGAAGCTGATCTCGCCGGCACTCAGGACCCTGTCTCCGTCGGCACAGGCCACGTGCTCGCTTCGTCGCGGTGCCAGCCGGAGCACACCGTCCATGCCGACCACGAAGGTGAACGGTTCAGCCAGCTCCGACGCCGATCGCTCCGCGATCCAGCCATCGAAGTCAGCCGCCGAGCCAATCCGGCACCCGCCGTCACCAGGCCTGACCGCAGTCTTCAGCTCGACCGGTCCGACGTACCTATAACTCCGCGCCCGCCCACTCACACGAGTCAACCTAGAGTACTTCCGACACACGCCCTAGCAAACCGCAGAACGTTCGTGACGGCGTCGATGAACGTCTCGGCGGCCGCCGAGACGTTCATTAGCCGTCTTGGCTCTGCACGTGGGACGGCTCGTCGGTGGAGGGATCGCTGGCAAGGCGGGCAAGTGCTGCGGCGTGAGGGGAGATGGGAGTGGCGGTGTAGGTGACGATGGTCAGGCCCGGGTCGGCGGGGATTTCGAGGGCGTCGTAGTCGAGGTCGAGGTCGCCTACGTCGGGGTGGTGGAAGCGCTGTCGGCCGGAGCGGTAGTACTCGACATCGTGGGCGTTCCAGCCCATCGCGAACTCGGTACTGTGAGTGGTGAGTTCGTCGATGAGGTCGGCGAGGTCGGTGTCGGTGGGGGTGCGGGCGGCTTCTGCGCGAAGGCTGCCGACTGCGTCATGGGCGATGCCCTCCCAGTCGCGGTAGAAGCGTCGGGCTCGTGGATCGCAGAAGACGAAGCGGGCCAGGTTCGGTGGCTGCTCGTCGCTGTCGAGGGCCTCTGCGTACAGGGCGCGGGCGAGAGCGTTGGTGGTGAGGATGTCCAGGTGGGCGTTGCGGACGAAGGCGGCCGCGCCGGTCATGGCGTCGAGGATCTGCTGGAGGCTGGGCCGTACGTGGTTGGCGCCGCCGTTGCGGTCGGGTACGCGGTGGGGGTTGTTGGCGGCGCGGACAAGTGCGGCGAGGTGGGCGCGTTCGACGTCGTCCAGGCGCAGGGCGCGGGCGAGGGCGTCGAGGATGTCCTCGGAGACGCCTCCGACGTTGCCGCGTTCGATGCGGGTGTAGTACTCGACGCTGATGGCGGCGAGCTGGGCGACCTCCGAGCGTCGCAGTCCGGAGACCTGCCGCCGTCCGCCGAAGTCGGGCAGGCCGGCCTCCTTGGGGGTGATGCGGGCACGGCGGCTGGTGAGAAAGGTGCGGATGTCTTCGCGGACGGTGTCGGCTGGCACTGCTCAAGCTTAGGTCGGTGCCGCTTGCGAGGGTCCCTGCCAGTACCCCTCCCAGCAAGGACTCCCAGGTCAGAGCCAGTGCGTGGTTCTGTGGATGGGTGACCGGACCGTCTGGCCCGGCGCGTTTCCCGGACTGGAAAGGATCACGCCCGTCATGACCGTCACCGTTTCCTCGCGCTGCTCCCCGGAGGTGGGCACGACTGGCAGCGGCCGGCACGCCACGGCGACGCTGGCCGCCGCTGTACTGGGGTTCTTCGTGATCACGCTGGACGCGACGATCGTGAACGTGGCCCTGCCCTCGATCCGTGACGCACTGGGCGGCGGGATCACCGGCCTGCAGTGGGTGGTCGACGGCTACACGCTGATGTTCGCCGCCCTGCTGCTGTCCGCGGGCGCCCTGTCGGACCGCATCGGCGCGCGCAAGGCGTTCGCGGGCGGTCTCCTTCTGTTCGTGCTCGCGTCGCTGGCGTGCGGACTGGCCCCCACACTGCCCGTCCTCATTGCCGCCAGGGTGGGGCAGGGCATCGGCGCCGCCGTGACCATGCCGACCTCGATGGCGCTGGTCCGTCACGCCTTCCCCGACCCGGCCCGCAGGGCCCGCGCGGTCGGAGTGTGGGCGATGGGCGGAGCCGTGGCCGCCGCAGCTGGCCCGGTGCTCGGCGGAGTGCTGAGCCTGGCCTCCTGGCGCATGATCTTCTTCGTCAACCTGCCGGTCGGCCTGCTCACCCTGGCCCTGCTCACCCGCAGCCCCCACTCCCCGACACGTCCGGCGCCCTTCGACTGGATCGGCCAGATCACCGGCATCCTCGCCATGGGCGGGCTGACCTTCGGCGCGATCGAGGCCGGCGAGGCAGGGTTCACCGCCTTGAAGGTGCTTGTCGCGCTCGGCGTCGCAGTCGTGGCGCTGGCCGGGTTTGTGCTGGCTCAGGCCAAGGTGGCGCACCCGATGGTGCCGCTGTCCCTGTTCCGCACCTCCACGGTGGTGATCGCCACCGGCATCGGCTTCGCGTTCATGGTCGGCTTCTACGGCCTGCCGTTCGTCTTCAGCCTCGACTTCCAGCAGCAGCACGGCCTGTCCGCCCTCGGCACCGGCATCGCGTTCCTGCCGATGATGCTGCTCAGCGCCTGCCTGACTCCGTTCTCCGCACGGATCACAGAGCGCACCGGGCCCCGTGTGCCGGTCATCGCCGGGCTGATGCTGATCGCGGCCGGATCGATCGCCCTGGCTGTAGTCCCGGCCTCCGTACCGGTGTGGGCCAGCGCGCTGCTGCTGATCCCCGTCGGCCTGGGCGGCCCCCTGGTGATGCCGCCGACCACCGCAGTGCTGCTGGAGCACGCACCCGCAGAGCAGACCGGCACCGCCAGCGGCGTGTTCAACACCAGCCGCCAGATCGGCGGCGCCCTGGCCGTGGCCGTCTTCGGCGCCCTGATCTCCGGCACAGCCGGCTTCCACCACGGCCTGCGCATCAGCCTCACGCTGGCCGCAGTCGTCGCCCTGGCAGCGGCGCTGGCCGCCACCCGCATGGCCAGCGCCCGGCATACCAGCTGACCCGCCCGGCCACGCCCCGCTCCCGCGGGGCCCGATGAGAGGAGCCCCCCATGTCCGACAACACCGAGCAGCTCTCGGGCGCGGCGAAGATGTTCGGCGACTTCGCCCTGCAACTGGTGCACTTCACCGACTGACTCCCACCTCGCTCAATGAGGCACCTGATGGAACTGCACACGCGTCCCGCGGCCCGCAAGCTGCCCGAGAAGATGTTCACCAGCTCAAGATCAGCGCCGGGACTGCGAGAACAGTCCTGTCCCGGGCCAGGATGAAGCTGCTGCGCAGCTTCCCGAAGATGATGGAAACCCTGCGCAACTCCGCCTGAGGAAAAACCGGACCTGCCGACGCATTGACGGAGAGGCTAGTGCTGCGCACCCCCAGCAGGGTCGCGACCGGAAGCAGGGGACCGGTCGCGGCGCCGTCGGCCTCCCGCGGGAGCGCGCTGCGCGATTCGATGCGCAATCGGCTGCGCAACGCTGTGACCTGCATGGTCGGGTCTGTGGCTGGAGACTGCGCATGCGTGGTGGGGCTCATGGTCGGGCTCTGCACAGCGCACTGCGCAGGCCTGCGCGATGCGCGCTCACGACGCGCGTGAGTGCATCCAGCCGACGCGGTGCGTCGTCACGTCGCGGAGGCCGGCGTCGTGGTGTGCCGGGGTGTGTCGGGTCAGGAGGCGGGGACCTCGTCCACGAACTTCGTTCCGGCGGTGCGGTACGCGGCGACCTTCGCGGCCACCTGGGCGGGCGTGAGGACCTGGTCCTTGACGTGCAGCACGTAATCGACCTGCTCGTCGTAGGCGCGGGCCGTGGTCGAGGTCTGCCCGGTGAGGTCGATCAGCCACTGGTTGAAGTTGATCGACATCGGGCGCTCGGGCAGGTACTGGGCGTCATGGGTGCCGAAGAGCTGCCCGTCGACGTAGTACTTGATGCTGTTGTTGTCGATGGTGAGCACCAGGTCGTGCCACCCGTCGTAGCTCTGACGGCCCTCGGTGTGCTGGTTGACCGCCTGCCAGGGGTCCGGGTTGTACGTCTCCCAGGAGGTGGTGTACAGGATGTTGCCGCTCTCGCCCCAGCCGCCGTTGGGCAGGTACTCGAAGTCGTACTCCGAGTAGTCGTCGGCCATCGGGGCCTTGAGGTCGTTGATGGTGAAGAAGGTCTGCACGAGGTGATCGCCGTCCGGCCCCGACTTGGGGGTGTCGGAGAACTTCACCCGGGCCGCGTAGGTGCCGTTCTTGAACTTCGTGCTCCTGGAGACGACTTCGGTCTGCCTCGTGGACTCCGCGGTGCCCGCGGTGGAGGTCTCCAGGTTCATCACCGTGTTGCCGGAGACGGTGGGGAAGGTGACCTTGGAGGGGTCCCAGGTGGCGCCGGGCACCCCGGGACCACCGGAGTTGGAGCGGACGTTCCAGCCGTGGGCGGCGATGGCGGGGTCGGTGTACGAGGTGTAGGCGAAGTCGTCGAACAGGCTCTGGCCACCGCCCGGCGGGTCGGTGGGATCGGTCGGATCCGTGGGGTCCGTCGGGTCGTTACCCTCGGGCGCCGTGCCCCACACGGTGGTGCCGGCGAGCTGCGCGGTGACCTTGTTCCAGTCCGCGTACGAGGTCCGGGCGGCGCTGAAGGAGTAGTCGTCCGCCTGGTTCAGCGTCTGCCAGGTGGACTGGTAGAAACGCAGCTGCATGTCGCTGGTGTCGGCGCCCGGTGCCAGTGACCCGGCCCCCGAGGTGAAGCCGACCTCCAGGTAGCGGTCCGCGGTCGCGGTGGGGTGGGCCAGCGTGCCGAACGTGCCGCTGATGTTGGCGCACCCCTTGACCGCCCAGGAACAGGCGAAACGGTACGAGGCGCTCGCCGAGTCCGCCTTGAAGTAGTAACGGATCTTCACCTGGCTCAACTGCACAGTCGAAGAACCGGTGTTGCGCACCTTGAGCCAGGGTTCGCTCTGATCGGCGGTGGCCCCGGTCGCGCTGGTGCGGTACTGGACGGCGACGGCGTCGGCCGCGGCGGACGCGGTCTCGGTCAGGGGAAGCGCGGCCAGGACGGTACTGCCCAGCAGGGCCGAGAGGGCCAGGGCCACGCGACCGCGGCTGGTGGGGGGACAGGTTCTCATCCGAGGTTCCTTTCAGGGGGACTCCCGCTGCGCGCGGGAGGGCCGGGGGGAGGGCGGCCGTCAGAATCGCCCGAAGATGAGGGTGCGGTGGGCCCGGTGCCGACGACGGGGGCCGAGCCGGGGGAACGGTGGTACCTCGCGATTCGCCTCCGGAAGACCTGACAGCGGACGGCACATCGTGCTTGACCAGTTGGCCAATCGGGTTTACCAGTTGGTGTCGGTTGAAGGTGGCATAGACCAATGCCTCCGTCAACCCCCTTATCCTGTATGGAATTTGGAGATGGTGGACGCGACGGGATGCATCGCGTCGCTGTCACCGAACCACTCGGACCCATTTACCGGTGGACCAGTTATGGTCAGGGACATACCAGTTCCACGTCCCGACGACGATCGAGAGTCCCGCATGGAGATCGATCCGGCCGCCTCCCGTGCACTGCTCAAGCGTGAGAGGGTGCGCGACGCCATCCTCGAACTGATCGAGGAGCGCCGCCCGGGCGACGCGATTCCCTCCGAACGCGTCCTGAGCGCCGAATTCGGTGTGTCTCGGCCAACGTTGCGAGCCGCGGTAAACCAACTCGTCGTGGCCGGGCTGCTGGTGCGCGAGCACGGTCGCGGCATGTTCGTGGCGGGCGCGAAGATCACTCAGGAACTGGCCCTGGACCGGCGGACCTTCAGCCTTCCGCAGGCCGCGGGCAACTGGACCAGCCGGCTCCTCGAATTCAGTACCCAGCGGGCCGGTGCGCGAGTGGGGCGCAAGCTGCGCATCTCACCCGCGGCGGAGATCCGGTACGTGGCGCGGCTGCGGCTCGTCGACGGTTCTCCCATGGCCATCGAGTACCTCCACGTCCCGGCGGACCTGGCGCCGGACCTCACCCAGGAGGAGCTGGAGAACGGCGATTTCTACCAGCACCTGAAGGAACGCCACGATGTGCAGGTCAGTGAGGCGGTGCAGGCGATCGAGCCCACCGTGGTGACGCGCGGCGAGGCGGACCTGCTGGACGTGCCGGAACTGTCGCCGGCTCTCCTCTTCGAGCGTCTCACCTCGGACACCCGGAACCGGCCGGTGGAGTACGCGCACTCGATCTACCGGGGCGACCGGTACCGCATCGTGTCCCGGCTGGCGCTCGGTCCGCGTGCCGACCGGCCCACGCCACCCGACGGCCATCATCCCGGTATCCCGCCGGGGGACTTCATGCCGGGCGAAGCCGTCACGTTCTCCACTCGGGGCGTGGTGCAGAACGACCTGTGACGGCCGGCGGTTCACCGTCCGTGGTGGGCCTCGTCCGGTGGAACGAGACCACCTCGTCGGCCTCCCCGCCCTGGACCCTGCGCAGCAGCGATCCGCGCGGCCCGGTGCTTGGCCAGCTCGGCCTTCGGGGCTGCTGAACAGTTCGTCCACGGTGTCCGTCCACAGGACCAGCCAGTGGGCGAAGTGTGCGGCTTTTGCTGAGGCAGGGCCGTGGTGGCACGAAAAGCGGCAGGCGCGTCTGACGGCCCGGCCGTGGCGGCGGGCTGTAGGAGCTGGAGCGAAGCACAGGTTCGTCTTCGCCGACCGCCTGCCGGCCACACTGGTCAGCAGGCGCCAGGCACCACTCATGACGTGCCGGCCCGCTGGTTCGGCGTGGACCGCTCCACCATCAAGCGCACCATCGGGGAGGTGCGGCCCCTGTTCGCGCAGCGGGGACGCACCGTCGCGCCGGACGTCCGGCTGCGCACGCTCGCCGAGGTCATCGAGTACCTGGGCGGCAATGGTCGGACCGGGATCATCGGCGGGACGGAGATCCATGTCCGACGCGAGGCGGCAGGCTGCAAGGACCGGGACACATCCGTCTCCGGGAAGGCCAGGCAGTTGTGCCGACATCGCCCAGGCGCGGCATGTGGGACTGGCCCAGCGCCTGACGGTCGGTCCATTCGTGGAGATCCTCGCGGCTGTCGGCTGTCGGGGGATGGGAGCGCAGACCGGCGGACGCGTGGTGACACCTTCCTGCCGCAAGTTCAAGAAGAACGCTCCCGCCTGGTACGAGGAACGGCACGAACTGCAGCGCAAAGCCCACTCCTCACGACCATCCGTGTCGAGCACGGCATCGCGCACCTGAAGAACTGGCGGGCTCTCGCCCGCCACCATGGCCGCCGCGAACACATGAGTGACATCGTCCAAGCCGTCTCCGGTCTGCTCTCACACCAGCAGACCGTGCTCCTCGGTCACGCTGTTAAAGAGTTAACTCCGACAACGCCCCACGCCCTAGGTGTATTGATCACGAACGTTGTTGACAGTTGCTGGGCTTGAACATGGCGAAGACCTCCGGTGTGGTGGAGCTGTCTAGGACTGCACCGCACGGGAGGTCTTCGTGTCCCACCGTAATGCCCGGCTGACCGTTCATGGCAGGCGGCTGCTCGTCGAGCGTGTCTGCGCAGGTCGCCCCGTCGCTCATGTGGCCGCCGAGATGGGGATCTCCCGTGCCACGGCCCACAAGTGGGTCCGCCGCTGGCGTGCTGAGGGCGAGACGGGCCTCGCCGACCGCTCCAGCCGCCCCCGCACGACACCGCATCGCACGCCGGCGGCCGTGGAGGCCCAAGTCTGCCGTCTGCGCCAGGCCCGCAAGCTCGGTCCCGCACGGCTCGGTCCGGTCCTGGGCCTGCCCGCCTCGACCGTGCACCGCATCCTGACCCGCCACCATCTGAACCGGCTCGCCCACCTGGACCGGCCGACCGGCCAGGTCATCCGCCGCTACGAACGCGACCGGCCCGGCGAACTGGTCCACGTCGACGTGAAGAAACTCGGCCGGATCCCGGACGGCGGCGGCCACAGGGTCCGCGGCCGCGACGCCGGCCGGCCGATCCGCGGCGTGGGCTTCGACTACGTCCACTCTGCCGTCGACGATCACACCTGCCTCGCCTACAGCGAGATCCACGCGGACGAGAAGGTCGCCACCTGCGCCGGCTTCCTCACCCGCGCCGCCGCGTTCTTCCACGCTCACGGCATCCCCCGCATCGAGCGGGTCCTGACCGACAACGCCTGGGCCTACCGCAAGGGCCTGGCCTGGAAAGACGCCCTCAGCCGGCTCGGCGCGACCGGCAGACTCACCCGCGCCTACCGGCCCCAGACCAACGGCAAAGTCGAACGTTTCAACCGCACCCTGCTCGACGAATGGGCCTACCTGCGGCCTTACACCTCAAATGACGAGCGGACAGCAGCCCTGGCAGACTTCCTGCACACCTACAACCACCATCGCTGCCACACCGCACTCGGAGGCAAGCCCCCGATCAGCCGCGTCAACAACCCTGCGGGTCAATACACCTAGCGGCTGTCGTATGGTCCGACGACCGGCACCGAAGGGCCCGGACGCCGGCCAAGAGGGGAGCTCGGTCGCGGGTCCGCGGTCTGCGTGCCGCTCAGGCGACGAAGAGAGTGAGGAGCGCGGCGATCCTTCCTTCGCGGACGGTGACGATGCCGATGCCGCGGGCCGCGGGTTCTCCCTCCGGGCCGAAGGCCCACGCCAGGGCACCGTTGTGCGCACTGACGTAGCGCTCGCCGTCCTCGGCGAAGCGGAAGGTCGGCGGGACCCTGTCCAGCAGGGCACGCGCCTTGTCCTCGAGCGCGTCCCGGCCGGTGGTGACGCCCTCTGGATCGGTGAACTCGACGTCCTCGGTGTAGATCCGCTCGATCGCCGCACGGCGGGAGGCGGCGTCGCGGTTTCCGAAGACCTCGTGCAGGTTGGCGGTCAGCAGGTCGGTCACGCTCGGCATGGTGCTCCTTCGGAGGGGTTGGCCCCGGGGCCGGCCGGGGCAGGGGCTACGGCCGGCACCTCAGCGGGGGTCGCGGTGGCGGGCTCATCCGATCATGGTCGCCCGGCCGCTGTCAGATCTGGCTGGCGCCGCCGTCCACGTAGATCTCGGCGCCGGTCATGTAGCTACTGGCGTCGGATGCGAGGAACAGCACGGTCTCGGCGATCTCCTCGGGACGTCCGAGCCGGTTCATCGGCACACCCGCGGCCAGCCCCTTGAGCAGTTGCTCGGCCGCCCCCGGGTCGCCGGCCAGACCGCTCAGGCCCGGGGTCGCGATCGGCCCGGGGGCGATGCTGTTGACCCGGATCCCGCGGGTGACGAGTTCAGCGGCCCAACTGCGGGTGAGCGAGCGGAGCGCGGCCTTGGTCGCGGCGTAGACGCTGAACGACGCGGCGCCCTTGGTGTCGATATTGGAGCTGGTCACGATGATCGAGGCGCCCTGCGTCAGCAGGGGCAGCGCCTTCTGCACGGTGAACAGGGTGCCTCCGACATTGGTGTTGAAGGTGTCGGCGTAGTGCTGCCAGGTGATGTCGGGCAGGGCCGCGAATGCGCCGCCGCCCGCGTTGGCGAAGACGATGTCGAGGTTTCCGCGCTGCCCGATGGCCGCGAAGAGCCGGTCGAGGTCGTCGAGGTCCGCGACGTCGGCGCGTACCCCGGTGGCGCGGTCGCCGATCGAGGCGACCGCCTCGTCCAGTGCCTGCTGCCTGCGGCCCGTGAGGAAGACGTGTGCGCCTTCCGCTGCGAACCGCCGGGCGGTGGCGAGTCCGATGCCGGAGGTGGCTCCGGTGACGAGGGCGGTCTTGCCGTCGAGCTGTCCCATGATCATTTCTCCTTGGAAGGCTGTTGCGTGCTGGATCGGATGGCCGGTGGCCGTCGCGGCGTCGCGCCGGGGGCCTCGGGCCGCCCTCTCACGTTCGGCACCGGCATGAGGACGGTGGCGTGCGGTGCCGCGGCCGGCAGCCGGCCGGTCGGCGGTGTCGAGGACGCTGAGGTGGCGCGCGCCAGCGGCCTGGCCTCGGAGCGCAGCAGGCATCCCCTTCACGCTCCGCCGCCCGGGCGTCTCGCGCAGTTCGCGCATCGTGATCCCTCATTTCTGTACCGTTCGGTACTGAAGAACCACGGAACCGCGCCGACTATTTCCGTACCGATCGGTTAAGATTTAACAACGGCCTGAGGAGCCCGGAGACGGCCGGGGGCGGCGCGAAAAGACCACGAGCGGAGGTAGGCATGGCGCAGCGAGGCAGACCCCGGGGCTTCGACGCCGGTGCGGCGCTCGACCGCGCGGTGGAGGTCTTCTGGCGGCAGGGGTACGAAGGCGCGTCGCTGACCGATCTCACCGACGCCATGGGCATCAACCGGACCAGCATGTACGCGGCGTACGGCAACAAGGAGGAGCTGTTCCGCCGCGCTGTCGCCCGCTACGCCGAGGCGGACATGGCCTACGCGCGCGAGGCGCTCACCCAGCCCACCGCGTACGACGTCATCGAGACGTTCCTGCGGACCAACGCCGATGCGCTCACCCGCTCCGACCGCCCTGCCGGCTGCCTTTCCGTGCAAGGCGGCCTCGCCGAGGGCGGCGACCACGGCAACATCGCCAAGTTCCTCGCCGACAGTCGCCTTGCCGGCGAACAGGAGCTGGCCGACCGCCTCGCGCGCGCGGTCACCGAAGGTGACCTGCCCGCCGACACGGATCCCCGCGAGCTCGCCCGCTACGTCATGGTCGTCAGCGAGGGCAACGCCGTCCATGCCGCGGCGGGGGCGACGCGCGCCACCCTGCACGCGACGGTCGACATCGCCCTGCGCGCGGTCCCCCGCACGCGAACGGGGAACTCCGTCGCCTAGTGCTGGATTCCTCTTTCGCTGGGTATATGTCCTGGTGGCGGGGTGGTTCGGTTGTTCGGGGGCGGGTGCTGGCCGGTGGTGTTACGGGCACGGCTGAGCCGTGACGAGGGCGAGCAGTGGGTGGTGCATCGGCTGGCGCGGGCGCGCAAGGCGCCGCGTGATCTGGTGCTGCGGGCTCGGATGGTTGAGCTGAGCTGGTCCGGACAGACGGTGCCTGCCATCGCGGATGAGTTGAGGTGCAGCCCCAAGACGGTCCGCCGCTGGCTGCACCGCTTCAACCGCTTGGGCCTGGACGGTTTGGAGGATCTGGGTGGTCAGGGCCGCAAGCGTCGGATCACCGAGGCGGAACGCTCCCAGATCATTGGCCTGGTCAGACAGCTGGCGCCGAGCCGGCTGACGGTGCAAGCCGACGGCGAGTTGGCCGCGGCGGATGAGTCCGGGCCAGCGGAGTGGACTCTCGACGCACTTGCCGCTGAAGCACAGCGGCTGGGCATCGAAGTGGGCCGCAGCCAGGTCCGCCGGATCCTGCTGGCCGAGGGGGTGCGCTGGCGCCGCACCCGATCCTGGACCCGCTCGAAGGATCTGGAGTTTGAGGGAAAAGGACCAGGATCATCGAGCTCTACACCTGCCCGCCCGAAGGCGCGACGGTCGTCTGCGCCGACGAGCTCGGACCGGTGATCCCCCGCACGTTTCCGCCGGCGCCGGGCTGGTCGCCGGACGGCCACCGCATCAAGTCCGAAGTCGACTACAGCCGTGGGCCAGAGAAGACCTGGGTCTACGGCGCGCTGCGAGTGCGGGACGGGCACGAGGTCACCATGACCGCTTCCTCCCGCAACAGTGCCTTCTACCAGCAGTTTCTCCAGAAGATCGAGGCAGCCAATCCTGTCGGGGACATCTACGTCGTCACCGACAACCTGTCCTCGCACAACAGCCTGTCCACCCGCACCTGACTGGAGGACCATCCCAGAATCCGGCACGTCTTCATCCCCGTCGGCGCATGCTGGTTCAACCTCCAGGAGGGCTGGTGGCGCATCTTCCGCAAGGCCGCCCTCGCCGGCCAGTCCTTCGCCGGACCGCCCGAGATCGAGCACGCCACCCGCCTGGCAACATCCCAGCTCAACTCCCGTGCCCGGCCCTGGGTATGGGGAAGACCCACGCCGTCAACCCGGGTACTGCGGCGCCGATATGTGTACACCATTTGAGGAACCCAGCACTGGTCGGCGCCACTGCGGCCGGTCCCCTGTCAGGGCTCAGTTTCCGCGGTGCGGGTACCGGGCCTGGCTAGCAGGTAGGGAGCGGCCAGGCAGTTCCACATGCTGTAGCCGCCGAAGCGCAAGGCGTGCAGGGGTCCAGGAGGTGGTGCGGTCGGGCGTCCGTGAGCTTCCCGAGGAATGTGTACTCTTTTGGATGTATGGTCTACATTAGAGACCAGGTCGATTTAAGGAGACACATGACCGGCATCGCCCCCCGCGCCCCCAAGCTCGCCGTCGCCTTCCACTCCGGGTACGGACACACCGCTGTCCTGGCCGAAGCGGTCAGGCGAGGTGCCGAGAAGGCCGGAGCCGAGGTCAGCTACATCCCCGTAGACGCCATGGCCGAAGAGCACTGGCAGCAGCTGGACGCCGCGGACGCCATCATCTTCGGCTCGCCCACCTATATGGGTGGCGCCTCCGCCGGCTTCCACGCGTTCGCCGAAGCCACCAGTGGCCGTTACCTTCAGAACACCTGGGCCGACAAGATCGCCGCAGGTTTCACCAACTCGGCTTCGAAGAGTGGAGACAAGCTCAACGCACTGAACTTCATGGCTGCCCTCGCCGCCCAGCACCACATGATCTGGGTCGGCCTCGGCCTCGCCCCCGGCTGGAACGCGCTCACCGCCACCGAAGACGACCTAAACCGCCTTGGCTTCTGGATCGGCGCGGGTGCCCAGACCCCCCAGGACGGAGGTGTCGAAACCGTCCACGCCTCGGACATCGCCACGGCCGAACACCTTGGTGCCCGCATCGCCCGCCAGGCGGAGATCCAGGTAGCCGGCAAGGCAGTCCTCGCGAGCCTCTGAGTAGTCCGTTCCATGAGGCGGCACGGAACTACGGCGGCCGATGGCTGGTCCTGATGACGCCCGCCTCGGCCGACGGGCAGCGCCGAGCAAGCCCTCATCTGCACTGAAAGACCAAGATGACGACATTCGTCAAGAAACAGCAGTACGACGCGTCCGCCGCGAAGGTGTGGGACCTCATCGGCGACTTCTACGACGTCGAAACCTGGATGCCCGGAGTGACCGGAGTCGTCCGGGACGCCGAGCAGCAGACGCGGACCATCATGATGGACAATGGCGGATGCCTTGTCGAGCAGCTGCTCGACAAGGGCCCCCGCTTCCACTCCTACCGGTTCGTCGATCCCGGACCGGTGCCTGTTCGGGACTTCAGCGCCAGGATCACGGTTGTCGAGACCGGAGCGCAGCACTCGGCGATCGAGTGGGAGGCCGCCTTCGAACCGGTCCCAGGCGTGACCGCTGAAGACGCCGCAGCAGCCGTGGGCGGTTTCTACCAGGCATGTCTGGACAAGATCTCCGTCGAGCTCGGTGCCTGACGGGCGGGACCCATTCCTGACCGAACCGGCAAATCCCTGGGATGAGGCAGGTTCTCCCGCCTGTCAGAGGAAGGACCTGCCTCATGCCATGTGCCGACTCCGGCGGCACACAAACATTCGATGGTCCTCGGCGGAGCTCACCCGTGCGTCCGCTCACATGCCATCAGTAACCCGGAAAGAGGTCGAACATGCCTGCATATCTGATCTCCCAGGTCGAAGTCATCGACGAAGAGAGCTGGCAGAAGTACCGGTCGATCGCACAGGACGCCATCGCACAGTACGGCGGTCGGTACCTTGTCCGCGGTGCGCGCCCGGAAGTCGTCGAAGGTGACTGGAGCCCGCCCGGTGCGGAGAGGCAGCAGATCGTGGTTGTGGAGTTCCCGGACTCCGAGAGTCTCCACGCCTGGTACGCGTCACCTGAGTACACGCGAGCCCTTGCGTACCGGACGAAGGCTGCGCGCAGGCGGCTGATCTTCGTCGAGGGAATGGTTGAGCCGAGCTGAGCCGGCCCCTGGTCACACTTGTTCCACTTCGTGCGGGGTGTGCTGTGGGCGGGATGTGTTGCGCCCCGCGGTCCGGTGCGACCGGACTCGGCGTCTCTGGGGGACGGGCGCGCAGATCGAGAGTCGGCTCAAGTACTTCGAGCGAAGCATCAAGAATTTCATCCATGGCGCCAATTGGGGCTTTGGTGCAACCAATTGCACCCAGGCTGTGGCCTACGTCATCGGAGCGGGACTGCTCTGACCATTCGGTGGTATCCGTCGGCGTGACCGTGCCGTACGAGTACGCCTTCCTGTAGGAGATCTAAAACACCGAGCGCCCGCCGCTGGGCGTTAGGGAGGGGTATGTGAGGTCGATTTCACACTCCGTTACCGACTGCGCTGACGGCCAGTACCCGAATGCTCGCTTGCGCCGGTAAGGTCGCCCGAAATCTCGGACGCGGCAGCGCTGCGGTGTAATAGATCCTGCACGGACGTGCAGATGGCCAGAACATTCGCAAAGCGTGATCATCGGGGCGAAGCGGAAATATCGGAGGACTGGGTCGAGTGCCTTGCTGACGCATTCTGCATGACGTGGTTCGAAGAACCGGAGGTCTCCGTCCTGGGCCTTTTGTGTTGCGACGCGTCAGTGCAACAGAGGCCCGGCCGTACTCGCGACGCGGCTTCCGTCGATGTCTCGCGCACGGACTTCACCTACTGAGTGGCGTCTGCCTGATTTTGTTCTGAAGTGCATCGTTCCGACATCTCGAGACGTCACTGTCCCGGGGAGGGCGATACGGTGATACCAGGCATACGGGACGGTGGGCGCTGCACCGACGTGTCGGCGCTTTCCGGATGGCGGCAGCGATGCCTGCCCGGACAGTCCGCGTCAGGTGTCTCGGGGTGTGGTCACGCCCGGACATCGCGCCGATGGCCAGCCGGCAGAGGCCGAGCAGACCACAGAGACGATCTGTGGAGGAGCAGTGATCACGTCAGAGCCACTGGTCAGTGAAGCCCGGGAACTGCTTGCCGCAGCGGCTGCCAGAACCATGCGGCAGATGGCCTCTGATGCGGCGAGCATCTACCTACCCGTCCCCGGCGAGCCCCTCCTCGCTGCCGCGGTCGTCGCCGTGTCCGAAGTGGGGCTTGCGCCTGTCGAACGGGTGCCGATGAGAGATGAAGTCCTGCCTTCAGCGCGTGCCTACCGAGAACTCAGGCCTGTCACCGGGCACTCTGTCGACATGGTCAAGGACCATCCCGCACTGGCGTCTTTTGCTCCTTTCCCTTTCACGATCACGGCTGTTCCCCTGCTGGACGGGGGAGCTCCTTTGGGGACGCTCAGCGTCTTTTGGCCGCGTATGTTTCACGAGCCCAGCCCTGAGGAGATCGAATTCCTGAAATCCCAGTCGCAAGAGATCATCCGACACCTCGGAGAAGGCGACCATGCGGGTTTCAGTGGACTGGCACGTATGCCCATGGTGGTTGCCGGTGACCATTATGGATCCGGCGGACCAGTCGAGGGATCCCAAAGCCGCGGCCCTGTAGTCGCCTACCATCTGCAGAAAATGAGTGTCCGGCTGGCATCAGCAAGCCATACTGTGGATGCTGCCCGGATCACCATCGAGCGCATAGCGGCAGCATTCGGTGTCGACTCGGTCGTTCTTGCGTTGACCGATGCTGATCGTTTGCGTGTGGTGGGGTCTGCCAACTGTTCTCAAGAGTATCTAAAGAGAATCAATGGCTTGCATCTCAGTAAACCGGCGATGGAATCTCAAGTTCTTTACGAGAGGGGTATGAAAGTTTTCACCCGACCGCCAGGAAATGACTGGGTGTCGGCTCCGGAATTGTCGCAGTCGTGGATCGTGATGCCCTTGATCGCCGGCGGAGAAGCCGTGGGCACCTGCTCGCTCGGATTCTCCGACGGGCTTCCGGCGACAGCTGCCGAACAGGCCGCCCTCTCGGCCCTGTCCGCCTTGCTCGGTCCTGCATTCGCACGGACGCAGATCAACGACGCTCACACCCTGCTTGCCCAGAAGCTGCAACAGGCACTCCTGCCGCGTTCCCTGCCACCGATTGCGGGGGTCCTCGGCACCAGCCGATACATACCAGCAGGCAGTGGCCTCGAACTCGGCGGAGACTGGTACGACCTCGTGCGGCTGGACGACCGCCACGTTGCAGCCGTGATCGGCGACGTCCAAGGCCACAACACGACAGCAGCGGTGGTGATGGGGCAGCTGCGAAGCGCGGTACGCGCCTACGCGGCCGAGGGACACGGACCCGCCGAGGTGCTGCGACGCACCAACGAGCTGCTCCTGGAGCTGGAAACCGGCCTCTTGGCAACCTGCTGCTGCCTGTGGATCGACCCCGGCACAGGCAGAGCAGAGATGAGCATCGCCGGCCACCCGCCTCCCCTGATCCGCAACGGCGACGGGCAGTACTGGAACGCAGAACCCGTCGTCGGCGTTGCCATGGGCGTCGAACGCACCCCCCGGTACGGCACCACCATCATCCAGTTGTTGCCGGGTGCTCTGCTCACCCTGTATACGGACGGGCTCGTGCAGCGAGGGGGCACGCTGAGGGCCGATTCGTTCGAATCGGCACTGACCGAGTCAGGAAACGAACTGGAGACCCTGGGGGATCTGCTTGTCGCACCCAAGTCATCGGGCCACGCGGCTGACGATGTGGCCCTGCTCCTTTTGCGCTACGAAGAACCTCCCTCCCCAGCGCACTGCGTCGGACAGATGAAGCTGCAGCGCCACGACTTGCAAGGCGTACATTGCGCGCGGATCTTCATGCGCCGGTGGCTGCAGCAGCACACCATGCAGTCGTTGACCGATCAGGCAGAACTGCTTGTCTCCGAAGTAGTGACGAACGCGCTGGTCCACGGTGACAGCGACGTCGACATGCAGGTGCGCGGATACCCCGACCGGCTGCACGTGGCGGTGTACGACGCCAACCCGCACCTCGCCACTCCGGTCACCATCCCGCGTCAAGACGACCAGGAGGAAGGAGGACGGGGGCTTCTGATCGTGTCCGCGCTTGCCAGCGCCTGGGGCAACTCGCCGAACGGCCAGGGAAAGACAGTGTGGTTCGATCTGCCGTTCACTTCGAGCGGTCCCTGACGACCAGCTGTGAAGGCGCGAGGGGTCTGGCTGCGGTGGTCCATCGCGCGTGCGTTCGGCACGTTGCCGGAGTGCAGCGCAGGCCGGCCGCGCACAACAGGCACCTCCGGCCGGAAGCCATCGAGCCGGCTTTGCAGCGCTCGACGGTGTAGCAGCCGGCGGTGCATCCACCAGACGCCGGACGTGTGCCCGGGTGCTGCAACAGCGGCTGCGGCGCCGGTGGTGCGCCGTCGGCGTCTCGGCCTGCTCGGCCGTCGACCGAAGCCCGGGCCGTCACAATCACCGCACCGACGGTTCGACAGCGGCTCCGTCCGGCATCCGGCAGGAGCGCCTGAGCCCCGCACGCAACCGCGACCGCAGTTTGGGCGCAAAGACGATCCGTAGGAGGCCTTCACGCTCGCTGACAGTGCAGCTGCCAATGACGGAGCGGAGCATCACGGGTGCGCGGTGGCGATCCACCTGCACGGAAATCCTGCCGGGGCCACCCAGCCGACCACACGGACGTTACCCGCGGTCAGGTCAGCGCTCTTCGGGAAAGCCACCGAACATGGGGAGGCCGCTGAGGGACTGTTCTTTGGTGACCTCGTCCTGGATGACGTCCCAGTGTTCCTTCAACAGACCGTTCTCGACACAGACGATGTCGACGACGACCCACGGGGCGGGCTGGCCGTGGCCGGAGAAGCGGCCGTGCAGCATGACGAGATCGCCTTCTGCGGCGATCATTCCAGCCTCGTGTCTGAGGGTGTCGGGGGCGGCCTTGATCAGGTCGAACAGACCGTTTCGGCCCGGCGGGATGAACGCGCTGTGCTGTATGTACTCGGTATCCCAGAACTTTGCCGCGGCGGCGTAGTCGCGTTTGTTGAACAGCGTGTCGAAGGCTTCGAGAACGAGCTTCTTGTTCTGTTCCTGCTCGCTGGAACTCATGGTGTCTCCTTGCCGTGAAACGGGGATTGGTCAAAGGGCCTGGCTGAGCCTGTCGAACTCGGCGTCGCTCAAGGTCACGCGGGCGGCTTCGGTGTTCTCTTCCAAGTGCGCGACCCGCGACGTGCCGGGGATGGGCAACATCGCAGGCGAGCGGCGAAGCAGCCATGCCAGGGCGAGTTGCCCAGGGCTTGCGTGGTGTTCCCTCGCAATGTCGTCGAGCGGGCTGCCCGGCCGGGCCAGCTGGCCCGTGGCCATGGGGAACCAGGGAATGAAGGCCAGGTTCTCACGCTCCGCGTAGTCCAGGACGTCCTCAGCGGAACGGTTCGCCAGGTTGTAGAGGTTCTGTACCGAGACGACATCGGTGATCCGGCGGGCTTGTTCGATCTCTGACACAGACACCTCGGAGAGACCGATGTGGCGGATCTTTCCCTCCTCCTGGAGCAGTACCAGTTCACCCAGCTGCTCAGCCAGGGGAACCTTCGGGTCGATGCGGTGCAACTGGTAGAGATCGATGCGTTCCACGCCCAGGTGGCGCAGGCTCAGCTCGGCCTGCTGACGCAGGTACTCGGGGCGGCCGAGAGGGCGCCAGTCATCCGGTCCCGAGCGGCTGAGACCGCTCTTGGTTGCTATCACCAGGTCATCGACGTAGGGGTGCAGTGCCTTGCGAATGAGCTTCTCACTGACGAATGGACCATAGGAGTCCGCGGTGTCGATGAAATTGATGCCGAGTTCGACGGCGCGGCGCAACACTCGGACGGCTTCGTCGGGATCCTTCGGGTCGCCCCAGACTCCGGGGCCGGTCAGCTGCATCGCGCCGTAGCCCAGACGGTTGACCACCAAGTCCCCGCCCAGTGCCAAGGTGCCTGAAGCGTCTGCAGGGCGTGCGTTCGTAGCCATTGTTTTGTCTCCATGACGGATGGTTGGTTTCAGAGGTGAATGCGGTGCAGCACGCACGTCAGGGTCCGGCGTTCGGCACCCTCTCGCGCGGATGCGTGTTTGCTGCCACAGGGTGTCGGGCCGCTGGCTGCGCGAGGTCGAGGACGCCACGGGTGTGTCGACCCACGCCCAGGGACCGGGCCAGGGTGAGGTCGTCGAGAGTGTCGACATCGAGCCGGACCGTGGGTGCCGGAAGGTCCGCTATCTCGACTGCCCCGCTACGGCGGTGGTTGACGCTGGAGTTGCCCTCGAACGCCGGGATCAGGAGCCGTGGAGTGGTCGCCGCGAGAAGGGTGGTCCCCTTGCGGGTGTGGTCGGAGAGGAACGACCGCGGATGCGAGTCTGCGGCTGCAAGGACGTGTGCCAGTTCCCTGCTGCGCAGGCTGGGCAGGTCTGCGGTCAGGACGCAGATGCGCTCGGTCGTGACGAATTCGAGCGCGTGCCCCACGGCGTGGCGGACGGCCTGGTTGAGGCCTGCGCGAGGCCGGTCGGCCACTACATGTGCTCCGTGGTCGACTGCGTCCAGCGCGGCTTGGCGCTCGTCCGTGACGACCAGGACCTCATTCACGGTGGTGGTGGCCAGTACGGCCTCGAGGGTGTCGAGATAGAAGGCGCGGGCGAGTTCCGCTCGTTTGGTGGGCGGTTCGAGTCGCAAGCGGGTCTTGGCCCGGTGAAAGGATTTCACGGGAAGCACGACGGTCCAGTTGGAGGCGTTGGATGTTGTCATCGGCCTGGAGTGACGTCGGCGCGGCCCGGCGTGATGGAGGGCCGTCGCGGTGTGCCGCAGGCGGTCAGCGTGTTGGTTCCTGCGGTGTCGGAACGAGTCATGGTGCTCGGAGACTTTCTGTCGTGGAGCGCTGCTGTCTACGGATGAGAGGGCCGCTGTTGCCGCTCCTGCCGGGTCGCCTGAACTCGGCGCGAGCGGACCTTGTCGGCCGCAGCGATGGCGGCCTTCTCACCGCGGAGCGGCGTGTCCAATCCTCCGTCGGAACGTGTGGCAGCGCCTGTGGTGGAGGTTTGCGGAGAAGGCGAGGGCGGTTCGCCGGCTCCGTCGGCGCGATGGAGAACCATTTTTAGACTAGGTATCTAATGTAGACCATAACTCCAGGCGTTGCCATTGCCCTTTGTGGTTGCGGCCGTCACGTTGCGGCCGGTGGCATGCCCGTGCCGCGTGTGCAAAGGGGTTGTTCATGGTGCTTTGCGGCGGTGGATGTGGCCCTGGGAGGTCCGGCGGCATGGGAGCGGGAAGGCTGAGCGGTCCGGCATCAGGCGCGACGGCCGTGCCGTGTCTACCTCTGGAACCTGGTCTCTATTGAGAACTTTGCCCTTGAGAGATGCATGGGACATTTCAGTTGCCTGGTCTAGAATGTCACCATGGCGCATCAGGAACAGGAACCAGTGATCCTCGATCCCAGCCGCCCCATGGATATCCTCGACGCGGCGTGTCCCAGTCGTGACGTCTTTGTGGACCTGGCCGACAAGTGGGCCCTGATGATGCTTGCGAGCCTGCGCGAGGCCGGAGACCAGCGCTACTCCGAGCTCCAGCGGTCCCTCGGAGGGATCAGCCGCAGGATGCTCTCGCAGACCCTGCGGACCCTGGAGCGCGACGGCCTGGTTTTCCGCAGTGTGGCACCGGAGGTGTCGCCCCCTCTGGTGATGTATGGGCTCACTGGTCTTGGCATGGAGATCGCGAAGGAGACGCGAGCCTTGTGCATGTGGACGGAGCGCCGCGCCGTCCAGGTGTATGCGGCTCGTGCTGACTACGACCAGCGTCACGCTGCTGCCGCAACGGACTGAGGCACGGCAGCCGTAACCGGCCGCACCCTCGTGCGTCCGCCGCTGAGCGGCCCGCCCTCGAGGGAGGGCGGAGCACGGACGACTGGTAGTCGGCGACGCAGGGGCGTCCGGGATACGCGCCCGCCGCTCGCAGTGTGCGAGTCGGTCCCGACGGCGCAGCGCCGGCAGGTCACCGTTCATCGCAGCGATGTGCCGTCGGTGCCGCGTTTGTCTTTCGGCCTGGGTCGGTAGGGCGTTGAGCCCGCGTGCGGCGCATCGGCGACGACGCGTGTACCCAAGCCGGAGTGCCGCGCGCAGAGTCGCGTCGCCGGTCATCGCGGGCACCTCCGTGCGTATGAGCGCGGAGGTGGCGGTTTCCACGGCGATTGCCCACGCCATGGGAAGGGTCGTCGTGGAACGATCCCGAGAGTCCGCTCTTTGTCAGGGGCAGTTGTTTCCACGGCGCCACGAGTGGCCAGACCTTGCCTGCTGCCGTCCTTTCGGTCGGAACGGGCCCGATTGAGGAAGTCGCCTCGCGGGCGTGGCACGGCAGGGCGGACATGTGCCGGGCTGCGTCGTGCCCCGCCCGGGCGGGGCGCCCGCAAGGAAAGGGACTCTTTCGCTCCGGGTGTTCCCCGCTGTCGAGATGCCGCCCGGCGGCAGGTGGCACGAACCCGACGGGGCTGGGACCAAGGCCCGTCACCGTCGTCCGGTCGGCTGGGCCCCCGGCGCCCGGAGCGAGATTGGACCTGGGTCCGCGCACCGTCTTCGGCCCGTGCCCGGGCGGTGTTCTCAGGCGGCCGGTTGCTTCGCGCGCTCCTCCCGGGAGACCGGCTTGTGCAGCAGTCGCTGTGTGAACACGGCGGCGAGCGCGAGGGAAAGGACCACCAGGCAGTAGACGTTGGTGGTGGGGCGGAGGCCGATGGAGGTCGCGGCGAACCCGGCGATGACCGCAGGGATGCTGAACGCAAGGTAGGCGAGCACATAGACGACGGCGAACAACTCGCTGCGCTCGGCCGCAGTGGCCAACCGGGCCAGGGTACCGAAGCAGGCCAGCGCTGCCGCACCGAACCCGACACCCGCTATGACCGTGCCGACGGCAGCCAGCGTCACCTGGCTGGATTCGACGCCGGCGAACGACACGGCTGTGCCCGCGAACAGCAGGCCGGAGCCCATGGCGAGAACCCTGGGGCCGGGCGCCGTCCGCAGGAGGAAGGCCGTCACCGCACCTGTTCCGCACAGCAGGGTGACCACCAGTCCGCCGACCAGATGGTTGGTCAACCCGAAGATGTAGACCGCGACCGAAGGGCCCAGGGAGAGATACAGGCCTCCCAGAGCCCAGCTGGCGGCGAGGATCGGGAGCAGGGCCAGCAGGTCACGGCGCAGGCGGTGCGGCACGCCGAGGCGGGGTGCGAGAGAGGCCAGCGCTCCGTTCCGGCGGGAGGAGGTCTCGGGAATCCAGGCCACGGCGACGGCGGCAGCGGCCATGCCGATGAGGAGCAGGGCGTACACCAGGTGTGTCGGAGCCGGCGCGCACTGCACCAGGAATCCGGCTCCCAGTGCGCCGAGTGCCAGGCCACTGACAGGGGCCACGCCGTTGACGACCCCGGCGCGACCGGGGGCGTGCGGCGGATCGAGGTCGACCAGAGTGGCGCCCGCGGTGGCCATGGCGGCGCCCGTCGCCACACCCTGCACCGTCCGGGCGAGCATGAGGACCGCGACATCTCCTGCGGCGAGGAAGAACAGCAGGGACAGAGCCTCCAGGGCGATCGACGCCAGCAGCACGGCGCGCCGACCGATGTGGTCCGAGAGGCCGCCGAGCGTCAGCAGAGAGGCGAGCAGGCCGAAGACGTAGACGGCGAAGACGACGGTGAGAGTGGTCGCGGTGAATCCCCACTCGTGCTGGTACACGACATACAGAGGGGACGGGGCGCTGGAGGCGGTGGTGAACAGCACCAGAACCGCGGCCACGGTGGTGAACGCGGCTCTGGAGGACATGCGCCGCCGCAGTGGTACGGCGGCGGTGACCGGGGGTGCCGTCAGAGGCGACACAGCGGGGGTGTCAGGCATGAGGAAGTCCTTGAAGCAAAGATCAGTGCGTTAGTGGAACTAACTTAACGCATGGATTGATGCGATAGTGGGGGAGTGTCGAGCGCACCAGGCCAACAGCCTCAGCCCCAGTCCCGTCCCGGCGGCAGGTCGGCGCGCGTGCGTGCCGCAGTACACCGCGCGGTGAAGGAGTTGCTCGCGGAAGGCGGCGACGCCCCCGAGCTACTCACGGTCCCCAACATCGCCGCCCGCGCGGACGTGCATCCGACCACCGTGTACCGCCGGTGGAGGGCGATCCCCGAACTGCTCGCGGATGTCGCGACCAGCCGCTTCAGCGGCGACATCGTCGTCCCTGACACGGGCAGTTTGCGCGGCGACCTCGAGCGTTGGGCCGCAGACGTCGCCGTCGACGTGCAGGACCCCGAAGTGCAGGCGTTGATCCGGGCGGCGGTGGGCTTCGGCCTCGAGGGAGGCAGCGCATGCATCGCAGACCGGCGGGCCCAGCTCGCGGCGATGCTCCAGCGCGAGCAGTCCAGAGGAGGGGAGGTCCCCGACCCGGACCAGGCCGCGGACATTCTGCTCGGACCGATCTATTACAGGGCGGTCTTCACCGGCCGGGCGATGGAACCAGGGTGGGAGACGACAGTGGTCGACCTCTTGCTGTCGCTGTCCAGTGGTGCACCGCCTGCGTGGACAGGGTGCCCGTAGCACCTCGCGGACGGCTGAACGGACAGGCTCCTTGCCCCCGATGCCTCGGCAACCCAATCTGGTGCGGAGAGGAATCAGGGTGTGCGAGTCTCCGAGGCAGGTTCATCATGGGCGACACGCCAGCAGTCGTCCTTGTGCACGGCTCATTCGCCGACGGGGGGACTTGGTCGCGCGTCGCATCCCGCCTCCTGAGCCGGGGCATCGACACCCTCGTGCCGCCCAATCCCCTGCGAGGGCTGTCCAGCGACGGCGAATACGTCGCGAGTCTGCTGAACCAGGTTCAGGGCCACGTGGTGCTGGTCGGTCACTCCTACGGCGGCGCCGTCATCACCTATGCCTCCTTGAAGGCAGACAACGTCAAGGCGCTGGTCTACGTCGCCTCCTTCGGTATCGACAACGGAGACAGCATCCTCGGCTCGGTCGCCGACTTCCCGCCCACGGCACTGGGCGAGTCCCTGTGCCCAGGCCCTACCCCGAGGGTGACGGCACGGGGACGGAATTCGTCATCCGGCCGGACAGGTTTCATGAGATCTTCGCTGCGGATCTGCCCGAGGACGAGTCCCGCGTCCTGGCCCTCAGTCAGCGTCCCACCGCCGAAGCGACGCTGGGTGAGACCCTCCCCATCGAGCCCGGCTGGAGGAAGGCGCCGGCCTGGTTCGCCGTAGCCAGCTCCGATCGGACGATCAACCCCGATTCCGAACGAGCGACCGCGAGCGCATGAACGCACCGTGCACGTCATCGAGGGCGGCTCGCACGCGGTCGCCCTCTCGCAGCCCGACCGGGTCGTCGAGGTCATCCTCGAAGCCGTCGCGGCGGTCAGCTGACCCGCTCGGTCCGTGTGCGCTGAACACGGCGCCCAAAGGAAGCCGCAGCCGACCGGTTCCGCTGGACTGACTGGGAGTGAGTCACCGTGGGCCGCAACTACCGGCGCCCGTACTCGTCCATGGTCTCCTGCCTCGATGCGTGAAGAGCGGCGGACACCGGCGAGCCTGCTCGACATCGCCGGAGGTGTGACGCCTTCACCGGTTTACGAGGAAGCTTCCACGGCCTGCCGCGAGTTTGCGGAAGGAACCGAGGAATGTTTGGCGGCCATCGTTGTGACATCGAGATGACCGTGGGCCGAACCCTCTCCGGGGGCTTGGCATGCGCTGTCCCTTGCCCGCGCTTACAGTGGGCACTGTGTGCAGCCGGGCGTAGAGCCCGGCGCGTTCCGAAGGGCGGCGTAGGCCCGCGCGTGCGTCCTTTCGGTGATCCGAGTATCGCGGAAACACTTTCGGGCGCCATGACGGACCGCCCACGAGACCACCGCACGGTACCTCGCCAGGCAAGGCCCTTTCGGAACGGTGAGCGGTTTGGGGCCAAAGCCTGTTCCCAGGTCCTTGCGCTGCCAGGCACTGCCGGAATTTCGCGCCGCTTCATTGCGCCGACGCACCCCGATGGTGGGAGAGATCATGCCCCTTGAAGGCGAGTACGAGCCCAGCCCGACCGATTACGTGCGACTTCAGGTGGAGCTGTTCGAACTGACCGATGGCGCCATCGGGAACACGTTCAAGAACCGTCCGGTCATCATCCTGACGACGAAGGCGGCCAAGTCCGGGAAGCTGCGCAAGAACCCACTCATGCGTGTGGAGCACAACGGCAACTACGCGATCGTCGCCTCCAACGGGGGCGGGGCCAAGGATCCCGCCTGGCACCGCAACGTCATGGCCAACCCGCTGGTGGAACTGCAGGACGGCCCGATCAAGCATGACATGCGTGCCCGCGAGGTCTTCGATGCGGAGAAGGCCGAGTGGTGGAGGCGGGCGGACGCGGCCTACCCCGAGTTCGCGGACTATCGGGAGGTGGCAGGACGGGAGATCCCGGTTTACGTGCTGGAGCCCGTGGAGATCGCCGACCAGAAGTTCTGAGCGCTCTGGCGGCCGTGTCGTGCATCGCGGCGATGTGAGAGCGGCTCGCTGCGCCATGGGAGGTTGAGGAGCCTCGTCCGCGGCCTGGCGCCGCGGACGAGGCAGGCTCACAATGCGATGTGCGCCAGGCGGCGCCACTGGTCGAGGGGCAGCGTGTCGGTGGTGTCGTCCGGCGTCAGCACCTGCACGGCGACGTGGTCGGCGCCTGCGGCCAGGTAGTCGTGGATACGGCGGCGGACCTGCTCGTCGGTTCCCCAGACGACCAGGGAGTCGACGAGCCGGTCGCTGCCGGAGCCGAGGAAGTCCGCGTCCTCGAAGCCCAGGCGCTTGAGGTTGACGATGTAGTTCGGGAGTTGCAGGTAGTACCTCAGGAAACCGCGGGCCACCGCGCGAGCGGCGCTGGGTCGGCTCTCCAGGACGACGCCTACCTCGGGGGCCAGCAGGGGCTCAGGCCCGAGAATCTTGCGTGCGCCCGCGGTGTGCTCGGCCGTCACGAGGTAGGGATGGGCACCCGCAGCTCGTTCACGGGCCAGCTCGAGCATCTTCGGACCGAGTGCGGCCAGGACCCGCGCGCCGGCCGGGACGGGTCGCTCGGCGGCATCGAGTTCGTCGAGGTAGGTCTGCATGGCCGAATACGGGCGGTGATAGGCGGCCGCGAGCTGTGCGTGGCTGGCGCCCAGTCCGAGGAGGAAGCGACCGGGATGCCGACTGTCGAGGCGGCTTCGGTCGTCGGCGACAGCGGTGGGCGGCCGGTGCCAGATGTTGGTGATGCCTGTGGCGACGACGATGCGGGACGTCGCGGTCACGAGACGCTCGGCGTGCTCGGTGTCGGTGTTGCCGCCCAGCCAGATGGCGCCGAAACCGAGTTCTTCGAGTTCTGCCGCGGCCTCCTGCAGTCGCGGCCTCAGGGCAGGATCCTCCGCGCGGAGCTCATGGGTGAAGATACCGATGTTTCCGACGGCGTTCTTGAAGGTCATGGCGGTCTCTCTGGGTCGGGGGAGCAGCGAGGACCTCTTCCTGCGGGCGGGAAAGCCCGTGGGGCGGGAAGAGGTCTGCTCGCTGGCCGGCGGCACCGGGCTGCGCTCGGTGCCGCCGGTCAGATTCAGTCCTTGACGGGCTCGAGGACGAACACGGGGATCTCGCGGCCTGCGGTCTCGCGGTACTCCGGGAAGTGCGGGTAGGCGGCATCCGCCCGCTTCCACCACTCGTCCTTCTCGGCCCCGGTGACCTCTCGGGCGGTCATGTCCTGCTTGACCGCGCCGTCCTGCAGTTCCACCAGCGGGTGGTTCTTGACGTTGCGGTACCAGGAGGGCTCGGGGCCGCCGCCGTTGGAGGCGACCACACCGTACGCGCCGTCGTGTTCGATGCGCATCAGCGGGGACTTGCGGATCTTGCCCGAGGTGGCGCCCTTGGTGGTGAGGATGATGACGGGGAGGTCGAGGAAGGTGCCACCCTCGGCACCGTTGGTGGCCTCGTAGGCCGCGACCTGGTCGCGGACCCACTCCACCGAGCTGGGCTGGTATTCGCCGTGCAGAGGCATGTGTTGCTCCTGTAGTGCAGTGCATGTGTGGTCTGGTCGGACCGGTGTGGTCCGGCCGGGGTGCGGAGGGGCCATGGGCTCACGGCGCTCGACGAGTCGCCGGGCGGGGGCTCCGCAGAAGTACCGGCCTCGGTCGCTCGGGAGGTATGAGCGGGGGCCAGGAACTCCAGTTAATTGCACACGCGCGCAATGTGCAAGCGCCTGCATTCAGCGCACAGCGTATACCGGTTGTGTTCTGTACCCACGTGTGGAAACGGAAGGGGAGATCGTGACAGTCGACTGTCGGCGCGCCACCGGTGCCTCACTGATCGACGAGGCAACTGCACCGACGTGAGAGGGACGTTCTGGAGTTGCCCGTCAGGGCCCGGCCAGCCCGTGAGGGTGCACTGACCGAGGCTCTCGAGCCATCGGCGCAGGAGTCCCGGCTCATGCCGCTGGTCAGGTGTGCTGTCGATCGCTGCTCAGGGGCACGCTGCTGTCGGCTCGGATGCCTCGACGATGGGCGGTGGCGGACTCACCGGCAGGTGATCGACGCGTTCGCGTTCGACGAGGTCTCCCGCGCCGGGTGCGCGCCGAGGGAATGGTCTTCGGCCGGGGCACCGCAGGCGCGCTGTCTGTGCAGTTGAGAACCGTTTGGATCAATCCGACATGCTGCGTCGGCAGGGTACTGCAACTGGAGAACCAGCCCACCCGCTGCACCGTTCTTCGGCAGCCCCGCAGATCGTTCGTGGCTCCGCCGACCGAGCGTGCGGGGCCACGGCCCTCTCAGCGCACGACGAGGAAGTCGTCGGCAGCGCGCTCGGGCCGCGGACGTGCCGCGGCCGCGGGATGGCCGACTGCGACCGTCCCCATCGGGTCCCAGCCGGAGGGCAGATCGAGGACCTCGCGCACGGTGTCCCGGCAGAACATGGTCGAGGACACCCAGGCGGAGCCGAGTCCCTCGCCTGCGAGCGCGACGAGCAGGTTCTGTACGCCCGCGCCCGCCGCCACGACGAACATCTCCCGTTCGGCGGCGTTGCGCCGCTCGTCGGGGTAGACGTGGGCGCCGTCCGCCACCAGGCAGGGAACGACCAGGTAGGGGGCGTTGCGCAGGACGTCACCGCGGCGCAGTCGCTTGGTGATGGACTCGGCGGACTTGCCGTCGTTCTGCAGGTCGTGCTTCCAGGCGGCGCGCATGGCGTCCAGCAGTCGGGTGCGGCTGTCGGCGGACTCCAGCAGCACGAACCGCCAGGGCGTCGTGTGGTGCGGCGCCGGAGCGGTGACCGCTGCGGCGACGGCACGCCGGACCGCGGTGCCCTCGACCGGGGCGTCGGTGAACTCCCGCACGGTTCGGCGCAGGGTGACCGCCTGCCGCACCGCCTCGGAGGTGCCCAGTCGGAAGAGGTCCTCGGCCGAGGGGCGCACGAGGGCCCTGGCTCCCGGAGCGGAGGCGTCCAGCGTGTGCCCGAGCCCTCTGACCACCGCCAGGGGCAGACCGGCGGCCTTGCCCTTCACCAGGTCGGCGGCAGCGGCCAGTTCGTCGGCGACCGCGACGACCGTGGCCGACAGGGGATTTCCATGGGCGTCAGTGCCTCCCCGCAGGTCGTCCAGGACCCGCAGCCCGGCGGAGCCGATGGCGATGTCGGTGAGCCCGTTGCGCCACGGCCGCCCGGAGGTGTCGGTGACGACGACTGCGACGTCGACACCGAGCGCCTCCTTGAGCCCCTCGCGCAGCAGACGTGCGGACCGGTCAGGGTCCTCGGGCAGCAGCAGGACCGTTCCGAACGGTGTGTTGGACGCATCGACTCCGGCCGCAGCCATCACCAGGCCCAGACGGTTCTCGACGATTCGCAGGTCGCCACGCCGGGCCACGATGCGGACGGACTCGGCGTCGATGGCGGCCTCACGGTCGTCAGCGGTCAGGACCCTCCCCTCCGCCTTGCTGACGATCTTCGAGCTCACCACCACGATGTCACCGTCGGCCAGCCCGACCCCTTCGGCAGTGATCGCGCCGACGATCGTCTTCACCAGGTCGTCGTCCGGTGAGACCTCAGGGACGCCGGGAACCGCCCGGACCTGGAAGGCGGAAGACGCGATGGATCCGGTGAGGGTCATCCTCGGACCTCCTCGGCGAGGGTCAGTGCCTCGCGGGCCATGACGGCGGTGGTGTCAGGGTCGGTCATCAGCAGGGGAACAACGCGGCAGCGGATGCCCGCCGACGCGACACGGTGCGCCGCGTCGGCGTCCACCGTGTCGACGAGCCAGCCGTCCAGGAGGTCGTGGCCGTAGAGCTCGGCGACGGCCGCGGAAGAGGTCTCCACGCCGACCGCTTCGAGCATCCGGTCGGCCATCCCGCGGACGGGAGAGCCTCCGACGATGGGGGAGAGCCCTACCACGGGGCCCGCAGCCTGCACGATCGCCTGTCGGATGCCGGGAACCGAGAGGATCGCCCCGACGCTCACCACGGGATTGGACGGCGGGAGGATCACGGCGTCCGCGGCGGCGATGGCCTCCAACACCCCCGGTGCCGGAGCGGCCTGCTCGGCACCGACGAACGTGACCGCCTCGGCGGGCAAGGAGGCGCGCAGGCGGACCCAGTACTCCTGGAAATGGATGCTCGTGACGGCCGGCAGCCCGCTCGCGGGATCGGGAGCCTTGACCGTCACATGCGTCTCGACACGGTCGTCCGTCATCGGAAGGAGCCTGACGCCGGGCTTCCACCGCGCGCTGAGCACGGCCGTGACCTGGCTCAGCGGCATGCCGGACGCCAGCATCTGAGTGCGTACGAGGTGGGTGGCGAGGTCCTGGTCTCCCAGGCCGAACCAGTCGGGCCCGGCGCCGTAGGCGGCCAGCTCCTCCTTGACGCGGAACGTCTCCTGCGGTCGGCCCCAACCTTTTTGCTCGTCGATGCCACCACCGAGGGTGTACATCACCGTGTCCAGGTCGGGACACACCCGCAGTCCGAACAGGTCGATGTCGTCCCCGGTGTTCCCGATCACGGTGATCGTGGTGTCGGGATCGGATGCCGTGGCTCTCTGCAGGCCCCGGAGGAATCGGGATCCTCCGATGCCACCGGCCAGTACCACTAGGTGCATATGTCCAGTCTCTCTGTGCCGTGCCCGGGCGGCTGCCGCCATGCCGGGTGTGCCGCTGATCGAGGCCGTGCGACCGGCCTGATGGGGGGAGTGCGGTGAATCACATGTGCGCGCGGGGCGCAATTAAATGCACATGCAATTATTGTAGGCGACTGTAGATGGCTCTAGCGACATATGGTCGTCAGCTGGCAACCGGCGCTGTCGGAGACGGCCCGGGCGGGTCGTCGAGCGCCCGGGCGACGCGTCCCCGGCCGCACGTCTTATCCGTACGACCGCGCGGGGCCGATCGCCTCCAGCCATAGCGTCAACCCGGAAAGCGAAAGCAACTGTGGCTCACACAACCACCCAGGCGGGTGTGCCCGCCCCCGTCACCCGCCTCACGCCGCGCCCCGCAGGCCCCCTGCGCTCCTGGTCGGCGGTAATGGCGGTAGCCGCCGGCAGCTTCAACCTGGTCACCAACGAGTTTCTGCCGGTTGGCCTGCTCGGTGACATCCATCGCGACCTGCACGTCACCGAAGGCACGGCCGGTGCCATGGTCACCGCGCCCGGCATCATCGCCGCCGTCTCGTCCCCCCTGCTGCCGGTGGTACTGCGAAGAGTCGATCGGCGCCACGCTCTGCTGGCCCTCAGTATCGTCTTCGTGCTGGCCGACGTCCTGGCCGCTGCCGCCCCCGACTTTCCGACCATGATCCTCGCCCGGGCTCTTCTCGGGGTCGGCATCGGCGGCTTCTGGTCGGTGGCGATGGGGCTGGGCGTTCGTCTGGTACCCGAGCCCTCCGTGCCGCGTGCCACAGCCGTCATCTTCGGTGGCATATCCATCGGCACGGTCGTCGGCGTTCCCGCCGGCCCCCTGCTCGATCAACTCTTCGGCTGGCGATCGGCCTTCCTGTTCGTGGCCGCCCTCGGCATCCTGCCGCTCATCCTGCAATTCATGGTGCTGCCGCGTCTTCCCGTCGGCCAAGCACCCCATGTCCGCTCCCTCGGCGCGCTGTTGAAGAGCAAGCCGGCTCGCCTGGCGCTACTGGCGACCCTGCTGGTCGTGACCGCCCAGTTCGCCTCCTACACCTTCGTCGCCCCTTTCCTGCAGCAGCACACCGGAGCCAGTTCCGGCCGTGTCAGCACCCTGCTGCTGGTGTTCGCCGTCGCGGGAGTCGTCGGCAACTTCGTCGCCGTCTACGCGCTGGCTCGGCGGCTCATGGCCACCGTATTCCTGATGATGTTCATGCTCGGAGTGTCCGCGCTGGCGATGCCGCTCCTCGGTCATTGGTCGGCCGGAGCCTTCGCCGTGCAGGCGGTGTGGGGCATCTCCTACGGAGCAGTCCCCGTCGCCATGCAGACCTGGCTGTTCACGGCAGACGAATCGGCTTCCAACGAAAGCGGATCCGGAATGTTTGTCGCGGCCTATCAGTTCTCCATCGCATTCGGATCCTTCATCGGAGGACGCGTCGTCGACTTCTCCGGAATCCGCAGCGTCATGTACTTCGGCGGAGCACTCGCTGTCGCAGCTGTACTGATCCTGTCCGTGCTACTCCACCACTCCCACGCGGCCGTCGCCCCAAGCCGCCAACGGTCGATGCAGTCCTGAGCACTCCAGGTGCGGCCGCGTTCGAGTCGCTGCGGAACCCGCCACCTCCACGAAGAAGAATCCGGCCGCTCCTGGTCAGAAAAAAGAATCACCTGAGCATGCAAATCGGTATGCCGGGCCGCACAGAGAAAGTCGTCGAATTCCCTAGTCGGCGGACTTTTTCCATCACTCTATGGTTGTATTCATGAAAGACACGACAGCACCGTCTGCCAACGCAATGCGACGTGCCCTGCATCGCGCAGAGACGGGTGTCGCACTCGACTCTGGTGAGGCCGCAGTGCTGCTGCAGGCCCGCGGTGCGGATCTCACCCAACTCGCGGCGACCGCAGCCCGGATACGCGACGCCGGTCTCGAGGAGGCGGGCCGCCCGGGAATCATCACCTACTCCCGCAAGGTCTTCATCCCGCTGACCCGACTGTGCAGGGACAAGTGCCACTACTGCACCTTCGCCACAGTCCCGGGCAAGCTGCGCAGAGCCGGCCACGGCATGTTCCTCTCGCCCGACGAGGTGCTCGACATCGCGCGCCGAGGCGCCGAGATGGGCTGCAAGGAAGCCCTGTTCACCCTGGGCGACCGGCCCGAGGACCGCTGGCCCGAAGCACGCGAGTGGCTGGATGCGCACGGCTACGACGACACCATCGCCTACGTACGGGCAATGTCGATCCGTGTCCTGGAGGAGACCGGCCTGCTGCCGCACCTCAACCCGGGAGTGCTGTCCTGGACGGACCTGCAGCGGCTCAAGCCCGTCGCCCCCTCTATGGGCATGATGCTCGAGACGACGGCCACCCGACTGTGGTCCGAACCCGGCCAGCCGCACTACGGCTCGCCCGACAAGGAACCGGCCCTACGGCTGCGCGTCCTTGAGGACGCAGGCCGCTCCAACGTGCCGTTCACCACCGGCGTCCTCATCGGCATCGGCGAGACCTACGAGGAGCGCGCGGATGCGCTGTTCGCCATCCGCCGCACCACCCGCCGTTACCACGGTGTCCAGGAGGTCATCGTCCAGAACTTCCGTGCCAAGCCGGACACCGCCATGCGCGGTATGCCCGACGCGGAGCTGGAGGAACTCGCCGCCGCGATCGCCGTCGCCCGGGTCGTGCTGGGCCCGGCCGCACGGATCCAAGCGCCGCCGAACCTGGTGGACGATGAATACGCCCGCTTCATCGACGCGGGCATCGACGACTGGGGCGGAGTATCACCGCTGACACCCGACCACGTGAACCCCGAACGCCCCTGGCCCCAGATCGATCAGCTCACCGAGCACACCGCCGCCGCAGGCTTCACCCTCAAGGAACGGCTCACCATCTACCCGGAGTTCGTCCGCCGAGGCGAACCCTGGCTCGACCCGCGGCTGCTGCCGCACGTCGAGGCACTGGCAGATCGCGACACCGGCCTCGCCCGCGAGGACGCGGTCGTCACGGGCCGACCCTGGCAGGAGCCGGAGGAGGCCTTTTCTGCCACCGGCTTCGGCCGTACCGACCTGCACCGCACGATCGACACGGACGGCCGCACCGGCGACCGCCGCGACGACTTCGACGAGGTCTACGGCGATTGGCAGGAACTGAAGGAGCAGGCAGCACCCGGCCTTGTCCCCGATCGCTTCGACGCCGACATCAAACAAGCCCTCTCCACTGCCGCCGACGACCCCACTCGGCTCACCGACGATCAGGCCCTGGCCCTGCTGCACGCCGACGGCCCGGCTCTGGACGCACTGACCCGGATCGCCGACGACCTGCGCCGCGACACCGTCGGCGACGACGTCACCTACATCGTCACCCGCAACATCAACTTCACCAACGTCTGTTACACCGGCTGCCGGTTCTGCGCCTTCGCGCAGCGCCGCACCGATGCCGACGCCTACACCCTGTCGATCGAGCAGGTCGCCGATCGTGCCGAGCAGGCGTGGCAGGTCGGCGCCACTGAGATCTGCATGCAGGGCGGCATTCACCCGGACCTGCCGGGCACGGCCTACTTCGACATCGTGCGCGCGGTCAAGGAACGCGTCCCCGGTATGCACGTGCACGCCTTCTCCCCGATGGAGATCGTCAACGGTGCCACCCGGACCGGCATGTCGATCCGCGAGTGGCTGACCGCTGCCAAGGAAGCGGGCCTGGATTCCATCCCTGGGACCGCCGCGGAAATCCTCGACGATGAGGTGCGCTGGGTCCTGACGAAGGGCAAACTGCCCGCCGCGACCTGGGTGGAAGTCGTCACCACAGCCCACGAACTGGGCATTCGATCCTCTTCGACGATGATGTACGGCCACGTCGACCAGCCCCACCACTGGCTGGGTCACCTTCGCCTCCTCGCCGAGATCCAGCAGCAGACCGGCGGATTCACCGAGTTCGTCACCCTGCCGTTCATCCACACCAACGCACCGGTCTACCTGGCGGGCATCGCCCGGCCAGGACCCAGCACCCGTGACAACCGCGCGGTCATCGCCATGGCCCGCCTCCTGCTGCACCCCCACATTCCCAACATCCAGACCAGCTGGGTCAAGCTCGGCACCGAAGGCGCGGCAGAGATGCTGCGTTCGGGCGCGAACGACCTGGGCGGCACCCTCATGGAGGAGACCATCTCCCGGATGGCGGGCTCCAAATACGGCTCGCACCGTTCCATCCGGGACCTTGTCGCCATCGCGGAGGCCGCGGGCCGACCCGCCCGCCAGCGCACCACGCTGTACGGCGCGGTGCCGCAGGAGCGGATCGACGCCGGCCTCGCCTCCGACGGGCACCTCCCCGAACTCCTGCCCGTTCTGGGAAACGTGGGATAGCCACCCGAAAGAGGAGGGCGAACTGACCGGATCGATCCTCCACTCGCCCCCTCAGAACCAACCAGGCGGCAGGGCGAGCGACAGCTACTGCCGACGACAGCCTCACCCAAGACCAGACCGGCGAGACCGTCGCCCTCCGACTTCCGCCCATGCACCGGCGCCCTTCGAACACTGAGAAGAAAGCAAGAACATCATGACTTCAGAATCCGTATCGGCCCCCACTCCGCGCGATCTCCCGGACATCTCCGAACTGACGGTGGGAATCCTCGGCGGCACCGGACCACAAGGGAAGGGGCTCGCCTACCAGTTCGCCAAGTCAGGCCAGAAGGTGATCATCGGCTCCCGGTCCGAGGAGAGGGCGGCGGACATCGCGGCAGAACTCGGCCTGGGCATCAGCGGCGCGAACAATGCGGACACCGCGGCACACAGCGACATCGTGATCATCGCGGTCCCCTGGGACGGTCATGCACGAACTCTTGAGTCCCTGCGCAGCGAACTCGCCGGCAAGCTCGTAGTGGACACCGTCAACCCACTGGGTTTTGACAAGCAGGGGGCCTTTGCACTGCGCCCCGATGAAGGGAGCGCCGCTGAGCAGGCAGCCGTTCTTCTCCCGGACTCCCGCGTCACGGCAGCCTTCCACCATCTCTCTGCCGTCCTCCTGGCCGACACCACCGTCAGCGACTTCGACACCGACGTTCTCGTGCTTGGCGACAGACGGGCCGACACCGACACGATCCAGGCTCTCGCCGAGCGCATCCCCGGCATGCGCGGAATCTACGGTGGCCGACTGCGCAACGCCCACCAGGTCGAAGCCCTGGTCGCCAACCTGATCTCGATCAACCGGCGGTACAAGGCGCACGCCGGACTGCGCGTGACGGACATCTGACGGCGCACTCCGGGCAGACACAGCTACGACCACGACGAGCTACCGGTCCTCGATCGTTCGCTGATCCAGCTCATTGCGGCGCGGAGGTGGAGGCCGGCGAGGTAGCTCTCGGGCGACTTGTCGTATCGGGTAGCGATGCCTCGCCAGGCCTTCAGTTTGCTGATCAGGCGTTCGACGGTGTTGCGTTCCCTGTAGAGATCGACGTCGTGGCTGGCGGGCCGGCCGCCTCCGGCGCCCTTCTTCTTCCGGTTGGCGGCCTGGTCCCTCTTCTCGGGAATGACCGCTTCGATGTTGCGTCTGCGCAGGTAGGCGCGGTTTCCACGGGATGAATAGGCCTTGTCCCCAGCGACCGCACCGGGCCTGGTGAAAAGACGGCCGACGGGTAACCGGACCCGCACCCTTTGCAGGACGGGGATGAACTGTGGACTGTCGGCCGCCTGCCCCGCGGTCAGGCCGCCCCGGGACCTGCCGAGCAAAGCCTGCTTCAGGCGGAGCCGGCGCCGGACGCGCCGCCGTTCGGCCCGTCCGTTCTGTTCCTGCGCACCGCCCCCTTTTGCCGGGCCCGCTCCTGTTCCCGCGCGGCCTCCTCCAGCACCCTCATGAGGTCATCGCTCACCCGCGTCCCCGCAGCGTCGTGGTGGGCCCGCACGGTCGTGGAATCCACGCTGACCAGCGACAGATCCGTCCGGTCCACGCGGGCTGCCGCAGCGATCAGACCTTCCAGCAGAGCGGAGAAGACACCGGCGTTGCGCACGGCGCACCGCGCAGGCCTGCGCGAGGCCGCGCTCACGACGTGCGTGAGTGCATCCAGCCGACCCTGCGGACCGGGTTGCTTACGGGCCGCCACACGGGTGCGGAGGGTCCGTCGCGCAGCAGGTCGACCAGCGGCGCTGCCATGGCCGGGACGTCCCGCAGGAACGCCGCGACAGGCAGTTCTTGGGATGCGGCGTGCAGGGCGCTGATCCGGTTGTCGACGCCGGCTGCTTTGGTGCCGTCCAGGACGAACAGCAGCCGCGGGAAGAGCGGGTAGCGGTGCCGTCAGCCGGGCTCCGTCTGCACCCCGCCGGCCTGCCGGTGCCGGCCGGGCGGCGCTATGGGGACGTAAGCGTGCAGGCGGGCGTATGCAGTGAGTTTCGCTGCGAGCCGTTCCGGGCCCATGGTTGCCCGGTCGACCTCGACGAACGCCCGCAGCATCGACCTGCTGTCGGTGCGGTAGAACAGCAAGGCGTCGGGGATGGCTGCCTCTCCGCCCCCGAGGGGGTGGACCTCCGGTATCCAGTCCAGCGGCCGGCAGATGTCGCCGCGGGCGCGGGCGTCCTGCACGAACGACAGGGCCACCTCGCCCACGGCCAGGGCGTGGGCCACCCGCAGCCGCGCTGCCGTGGTATCGGCGATCAGCCGCGGCGGAGCGAAGCCACGGAGCTCCGGCCACTCGCAAGCGACCTGTACCCCGTACGCCGTGGCGAACCAGACCCGCCGCCGCCCCGCCTGAGGCAACGTCACCCGCTGCACCAGGGCCTACCCCGCAACTTCATCAACTGCCGCCGCGTCTGCTCGATCCGCACCCCCGCCGCAGTCAACAAATGCAGCTGCTCCGCAGTCACCAGCCGGTACTGCCCCACGACGGCCAACGCTAGCCGGTCCCCGACCGTCGCCTCCAGATTCGGCTCTGGCTCAACTTCTGTGGAGTGGCTACTCTGAGTGATAGCTGGGTCTCTTCGTGTGGTGCATGAAGTCGCCCGAAAATGGTTTGTGGACAAGGCGGCTGGGCTGAGAGTTCGGGGCCGTGGAAGAGGCCGTGCTCCGACTCAAGGAGCTGTTGTTTCCGTCGGTCGCGGACGTAGAGGTGCTGTCGGTGGACGTGAACATCGCGATAGTCCGTGTTGACGCCCGCTGTACTGCGGACGGCGCCGCATGTCCGGGATGCGGTGTGTGGTCGAGCCGGGTTCACGGGTCCTACCTGCGGTTTCCTGCCGATGCCCCGAGTGCGGGACGAAGAGTCGTACTCCGGTTACGAGTCCGCCGGTTTGTCTGCCGGAACACCGTGTGCACGCGCCGGACCTTTGTCGAGCAGATAGCCGGACTGACACGTCGACACGGCCAGCGCACCGAGAGATTGCGCTCGGATCTGGCCGTGGTCGGTCTCGCCCTGGCGGGGCGGGCCGGCTCCCGGCTGGCCGCCGTCCTCGGCATGCCGGTCAGCCGGAGCACCGTCCTGCGCCTGATCGACGGCCTGCCCGAACCGGAGACCACCACACCGCGGGTGGTCGGTGTCGACGAGTACGCCACCCGCAAAGGCCGCCACTACGGCACCGTCCTCGTCGATATCGAAACCCGCCGCCCTGTCGATCTACTGCCGGACCGGGAGGCGTCCAACCTTGCGGCCTGGCTCGCCGACCGGCCTGGCGTCGAATTCGTGTGCCGGGACCGGGAGCCCTTCTTCGCCGAGGGTGCCGCCGCTGGCGCCCCACAGGCCGTCCAGGTCGCGGACCGGTGGCATCTCTGGCACAACCTGAGCGCGGCTGCCGAGCGGGCCGTCGCCCAGCACCGTCGCTGCCTGCGTGCCCTTGTGCCAGCTACCCCTGAACCCGACCCGGAACCCGGCCCGGAAGAGGTAACGTCCGCCTCGCCCTGGCCGACCGGGCACCGGTTCGCCGACCGCACCCGGGCCCGGCACGCCACCGTCCACGCACTCCTGGAGGCTGGACACAGCCTGCGCTCCGTCCAGCGTCAGCTCGGCATGGCCTGGCACACCGTCAAACGGTTCTCCGATGCCGCGAAGCCGGAGGATCTGTTCACCGGCCAGTGGCAGAACCGGCCCTCGGTCCTCGACGACTACAAGCCTTACCTGGACGACCGCTGGGACGAAGGCTTCACCAACGCGTGGAAGCTGTGGGAGGAGATCGTGCCGCTCGGCTACAAGGGCAGCTACCAGCGCGTCCGTGCCTATCTGAGAGAAAAGCGCACCTCACCACGGCCGGTGACCGCCCGGCCGCCCTCACCACGCATTGTTGCCGGATGGGTCCTTCGGCACCCCGATACCCTCGCCGAATCCGAACAGCTCCAGCTCAAGACGGTCCAGAGCAACTGTCCGGAACTGAACGCCCTCACCCGCCAGGTCCGGTCCTTCGCGGCCATGCTCACCGAACGCCAGGGGCAGCGCCTCCCCGACTGGCTCGACGCCGTCCGGCAGGACGACCTCCCGAGCCTCCACACCCTCGCCGCAGGCATCGACCGCGATCTTGATGCCGTCATCGTCGGACTCACCCTGCCCTGGAGCTCAGGCGCGGTCGAAGGCCATGTCAACCGGATCACGATGCTGAAGCGCCAGATGTTCGGCCGCGCGGGATTCCAGCTCCTGCGCAAGCGGGTGCTGCTTGCCTCCTGACCTCATTGTCGGTGGCCAGTGCGACGATCTCCAGACGACCGCGCGAGGAGAGATATGGGCACCTGGGACATCGGCCCCTTCGACAACGACACCGCCGCCGACTTCGCCGGCGACTTGGATGACGCGACCATGGAAGACCGCGAACCCATGATCCGGAGAGTCCTCAAACGTGCCGCCGACACCGCCGACTACCTGAACACTTCCGATGCCAAGCGAGCGGTTGCCGCAGCAGCCCTGGTGGTCGCCCAGCACCCTGACGGCGAGCCCGCGTGCTCGAACTACGGCCCATCGGAGCCGCTGCCGCAGTTGTCCGAAGACCTTCGAGCACTCGCCATCGACGCCCTGGACCAAGTGGTTGCCGAGCTGTCTGAACTCGCCGAGCTGTGGGGCGAGGCCACGAAGGGGCCGAAATGGCGCCAGGACATCACGCGCCTCCGCGATGTTCTCGATCCTCCGACCCCGCCACAAGAAGAAGTTCTTTTCGAGATCTAACAGGTAACCCACAGTCACGGACCACAGAACTTGAGCCAGAGCCCCAGATTCAACGACACACCCGCCACCTCCCGTACCAGGCGCCGGTCCCTCCGGCACCCCGTACAGCCACGACAGCAGCCAGCCCTGACCACAGTCCCGACCAAGACCACCCGACCACGGGCACGATCCGATAACCCCGACCACGCCCACAACCCCACCGACAACTGTCGCCCCTCTCCCGACCCCTGACGGAGTCTCCGCAGGTCACCATGCTGCTCGAGCGTGGCCGGGACCCAGACATCCCCCTCTGCACACCCCACACCCAGCCCAAGCCAGGAAAAGGAAGGAGGTAGGGGCGGGTAGGCGGCCAGTCTCGCGGGATCGGAGTGGGCACTTCTTCTTCGCGCGTCGGCAGCTGGCCTCTGCGCGACCTGAACGCCGGGCGCCGCCACCCGGTCGAGGCGGCACTACACACCGCCACACGGGCGCGGCAACCGCCTCCAGGCGTTCCCGCCGACTTGAAGAGATCGGGAGCGGCCTGAAGGAGTCTGGAGGCTTACCAGTCGTCGTTGATGTCGAAGTTGGCGGCGATCGGTGTCCCGTCGTCCGTGAACGCCGCCACGAGGTAATCGCCCATGGAGACGAGCTGGGTGTAGAGCTGCTCTGCGAGCCGCCAGCTCTCCACGTCGTAGGACCGTGAGATGGCGGTGAGGATCGCCGGCGCCCGGTCGACGGCACCGGGCTCCGGACGGCCCACGTACAGGGAGACGCTCATCTCGCTGTTCTCGAACCAGTACCTGAACTCGTCACCGTCGGGTGATACGTCGGCGGACACACCGAGGGGTACGCGCAGAATCCCGGCGACGCTTTCCCACAGTTCCTCGGCGAACCGCATCCAGTCGTCGATCTCCCGCGCCGGTCCGACGTAGAGCTCGAAATCCTTCTTGAAGCCGACGTGTACTTCGAAATCGCCCACCTGCGTATCCATTTCCGGTTGTGACAAACACGGGAGGCCGGCTGCCCCGGCCCCTCGCATGATCATCGTTTATACCTCGTGGTCGACCACGTAGTCCCTGCCGATGACGGGACTCTCAAACGAGTGGTGTAACTGGGGTAGTTGAGGTTACTGGCGGGCCGCCGAGAGGCGGCCGGCGAAGGTGATGTCGAAGGCGTTGAGTGCGGTCTTCCAGCGCATGGTCCAGCGGGCCTGACCCTTGCCGGTGGGATCGAGGGACATGATCGCCATGTAGACGCACTTCAACGCTGCCTGCTCGTGGGGGAAGTGTCCGCAGGCCTTGACCGCCCGCCGGATGCGGGTGTCGACCAACTCGATCGTGTTGGTGGTGCAGATGATGCGCCGGATCTCGGTGTCGAACCGCAGGAAGGGGGGTGAACTCCTCCCAGGCGTTCTCCCGGGGCAGCACGGGCCATGTCCAGCGCGTCATCGAGCGTTTTCAGGGTGGCCACCGATCGGGTGACGCGTGTGGGGTGGGTGCCGCAACGGACAGGGATCCCGTGCCGTTGAGGGAGGTGTTCGAAGTCCCAACCCATCGGCACAGGAGCCAATGCCGCGGAGTTAGAGTGGAACCTGCCCACGTCAAGTGGGTTGGGGGTATTGGTGGTTGAACCGTACGACGCAACGGGATCTCTGATAGC